>JAKAFI010000158.1 GCA_021818005.1 Acidobacteriota bacterium
ACCGGCGGCCGGTGGATGAGCGCGCCGGCGAGGCCGACGCGCTGCCGGTACCCCTTCGAGAGCGTGCCGATCAGCTGGCGGCGGACGTCGGCGATCATGCAGCGCTCGGCCGCCTCGTCGACCCGCGCGCGCATCTCGCCCCGCCCGACGCCCTCGACCGCGGCGCGGAAGCGCAGGTACTCCTCGACGCGCATCTCCGGGTAGAGCGCCACGTTCTCCGGCAGGTAGCCGATCCGCGCGCGCACCGCGAGCGAGTCGCGGACGACGTCGAGGCCGGCGACCTTGACCGTGCCCGACGTCGGCTCGAGGAAGCCGGTGATCATGCGCATCGTGGTGGTCTTGCCGGCCCCGTTCGGGCCCAAGAACCCGAGGACCTCGCCCTCGGGCACGAAGAACGACACGTTGGCCACCGCATCCCTGTCGACGAATCGCTTCGTCAGTCCTTCGACCTCGATCACCTCTCACCTCCACGCGCATGCCGCCGGGACGGTGCCCGGCCGACGTTGACCGTCCCGCGCTCCGGACGACCTCTAGCAATCGCGCTGCCAATTTACACCATGGTCTCAGGCTCACCGGCCGCGGACGGCGCCAGCCGGGCACGCCATCGTGGCGCGCCGAGCGGTGACGGAGACGGCCGCGAGGGCCGCCCGTCCCCCGATGCTATGCTCTCGACCCGTGACCGGGAGGCCAGGTCGGAACGGCTCGATCCGGGCGTTCGCGCTCTCCGCCCTCGCCGCGGCGGCCGTGATCGTCCTCGCCTACGCCAACCACTTCCACAACGGCTTTCACTTCGACGACGCGCACGCGGTCGTGGACAACGTCTACATCCGGGAGCTCGGCAACATCCCCCGCTTCTTCACCGACGCCACGACGTTCAGTTCGCTGCCGCAGAACCAGGCGTACCGCCCGCTCCTCCTCACCAGCTTCGCGCTCGACTACCGGCTCGGCGGCGGGCTGGCGCCGTTTCAGTTCCAATTGACCTCGTTCCTCATCCTGCTGGCGCAGTGCGCGCTCATGGCGTGGTTGTTCGCGCGCCTGCTCGAGCGGGCGGCGCCTCATCCATGGAACCTCCCTCTGGCGCTCGTCGCCGCCACCTGGTACGGCGTCCACCCCGCCGTCGCGGACACCGTGAACTACGTCTCCGCGCGATCGGACTCGCTCTCCACGCTCCTGCTCGTCCTCGCGTTCGCCCTCTACGTGCGCGGCGGCCGGACCCGCACCCGCGGCCTCTACCTGCTCGCCCTCCTGCTCGCCGGCCTGGTCAAGCCGGTGGTCGTCGTCTTCCCGCTCCTGATCTTCGCCTACCGGCTGCTCTTCGAGGACACGGAGGGGACACGGCAGCGGCGCTGGGTCCAGGCGGGGCTGGCCGCGCTGCCCGCCCTCATCGCGGCCGTGCTGATCGGCGTCCTGCACGCACGGATGACGCCACCGGGGTTCAACCCGGGCGGCTCGCCGGCGTTCAACTACCTGATCACGCAGCCGTACGTCGCGCTGCGCTACTTCGGCGCGTTCCTCCTGCCGGTCGGCCTCTCCGCCGACACCGACCTGCGGCCGTTCGCGACCCTCGCCGACCCGCGGGCGTGGCTCGGCCTCGCGTTCCTCGCCGCGGTGCTCGCCCTGGCGTGGGCCGCCACGCGCCGCCGTGCGGCCGCGCCGGTCGCGTTCGGCCTGCTCTGGTTCGTGATCGGGCTGCTGCCGACCTCGCTGTTCCCGCTCGCCGAGGTCGAGAACGACCACCGGCTCTACTTGCCCTTCGTCGGGCTGGTCCTCGCGGCCGCCGCAGCGGCGGGTCTCGCGCTGCGGGCGGCGGAGCGCGCCTTCCCGCGGCGGCGCGTCGTCGCGGCCGCGCTGGCCGCCGCCGTCGCGGTGCTGGCGGCCGCCGCGTGGGGCACCCACCAGCGCAACCGTGTCTGGCGCGACGAGCTCTCGCTCTGGCGCGACGTCACGAACAAGAGCCCGGGCAACGGGCGGGGCTGGATGAACTACGGCCTGGCGCAGATGGCGAGGGGGCGGCTCGACGCCGCGATGGCGTGCTTCGACCGCGCGATGAAGCTCGTCCCGGACTACTCCTACCTGCACGTCAACCGCGGCATCGCGCTCGCCGCCGAGGGCCGGACGGCCGCGGCCGAGGCCAGCTTCCGCACCGGCGTCCGCCTCGCCGGGGCGTCGGCCGAGCCGTACTACTACTACGCCCGCTTCCTGCGCGAGCAGGGGCGGCCCGCGGAGGCGCTGGCGATGGTCCGGCGCGCGATCGCGGTCAGCCCGGCCCACATCGAGTCGCGCCACCTGCTGCTCGAGCTGCTGGCCGAGACGGGCCGGGCCGAGGACCTCCGCCGCGCCGCGACCGCGACGCTCGCGCTCTGGCCCGACGACCCCGTCTCCCGGCGCTGGCTGATCGCGCCCGTCGCCGCGTCGCAGACGCCGGGAGTGCCGACCACCGGCGAGACGGCCGAGGCCGACCTTGCCGAGAGCCTCGCGCTCTATCGTGCCGGCCGCTTCGCGGAAAGCATCGCGGCGAGCCGCGCCGCGCTGCGCCTGCGCCCCTCCTACGCCGAGGCGTACAACAACATCTGCGCCGCGTACAACTCGCTCGGGCGGCCGCGGGAGGCGATCGCGGCGTGCGAGCAGGCGTTGCGGCTCAAGCCCGACTTCGCACTCGCTGCCGGCAACCTGCGCTGGGCGCGGCGGCTCGCGGGCGTCGCCCGCTGACTCGGCCACCGCCCGCGGGCACCGCGAGGTCGACGCGGCGGGCCCGCGGCCGGGAATGGGACCACGGTGCGGGCGTGTTCTCGGTCACAAGTTGCAGCGGGAGGTTCGTCATGCGTGCGTGGACGCAGCAAAGGATTGCTCCCCTGGTGCTCGGGCTGGCCGCGGCGCTGTCGCTGTCATCCGCCGGCACCGCGCGGGCCCAGGCGACCCCGTTCGTGGGCCAGATCATGTGGGTCGGGTTCAGCTTCTGCCCGGTCGGGTGGGCCGCGGCCGACGGGAGCCTACTCCCCATCAGCACGAACGCCGCGCTGTTCAGCCTGCTCGGCACGTACTACGGGGGCAACGGAACGTCGAACTTCGCCCTCCCCGACCTGCGTGGGCGGGTGCCCGTTGGTTACGGCCAGGGGCCCGGGCTGCAGCCCTACGTGCTCGGTCAGGTCGGTGGCGAGGAGACGCACACGCTGACGATCAACGAGATGCCGGCGCACGCGCACGCATTCTCGCTGTTCGCCTCCTCCGGCAAGGGCAACCGGCCGGCGCCGGCGAGCGGGAGCTATCTCGCCGCCCCCGCGAGCGGCGACCGGATCTACGGCTCCGTGGCGCCGTCCACCGTTCCTCTCGCTACCGGGAACACCGGCGTCACCGGCGGCGGTCAGCCGCATAACATCATGCAGCCGTACCTCGTCCTGACCCCGTGCATCGCGGTCCAGGGCGTCTACCCTTCCCGCCCATGACGTCCGCTCGTGCTCTCGGAGGTGGTTCGATGAGAGGTCCATTCCTCGCAGCCCGTTGCCTCGACGCCTGTCTCGTGCTCTCGTTGATCGGCGTGGCCAGCGCCACGGCCGGGTTCTCCGGTACCGACATGGTGGTGCCGGTGGTGGCCCGGATTCAGGGGCTGGGGACGCCGCCGGGGCAGTTCTACTCGACGCTGTGGCTGACCAACCAGTCGGCCGACACGGCGGCGACCGTCGTGGTCCAGTTCTACCAGCGCAACAGCAGCGCCAACCCCGTCGCCTCGACGACGCTGACGCTCTCGCCCGCCGAGACGCGGCGGATCGACGACTGCGTCGAGACGCTGTTCGGCGTCACCGGTGTCGCCGGTTCACTGCGTCTGGTGTCGACGCAGGCCGTGCTCGCCTCCACCCGCACCTACGACCTGCCGCCCGGCGGCTCCGAGCAGGACACCACCGGGCAGTACTTCGGCGCGATCCCGGTGGCGTTCGCCGTCGGACAAGGCCAGACGACCGAGGTCCAGGGCGTGGCGCAGACCGGCCAGGACCGCTCCAACTTCGGCGTCATCGAGGTCACCGGCCAGGGTGTCACGGTGCGGGCGACGCTCCTCGACGGCACCGGCGCGGTGATCGCCGCCAAGGACTACCCGCTGCCGCCGCACGCGCAGATGCAGCAGAACGTCACCGACATCACGCCGGCGATCCAGGGGGTGGACAACGCGCTGCTCGAGATCTCGGTGACCGCGGGGGGCGGTGCGGTGCTGGCGTACGGCACGCAGAACACCAACGTGAGCAACGACGGGACGGGGTTCGAGATGGCGTTTCCGGCGAGCGCGCTCGGCAGCGCGGGGGTGAGCACGCTGAACACGCTCAAGGGCGACATCACGCTCCTGGCGGGGGCGAACATCACGATCGAGCCCTCGGGCACGAACTCGCTCACGATCGCCGCGTCCGGGGTTCCCGGCCCGGCCGGGCCCACCGGCCCTACTGGACCCACCGGCCCGGAGGGTCCACGCGGGCTCACCGGCCCGCGCGGCGCCACCGGACCGACCGGTCTCACCGGCGCCACCGGGCCGATCGGTGCGACCGGCCTCACCGGGCCCGCCGGCCCCACCGGCGCGGCCGGCCCGATCGGACCGACCGGAGCGATCGGCCCGACAGGCCCAATCGGCCTGACCGGACCGGCCGGCCCGACCGGTGCCGCCGGGCCCGCCGGACCCATCGGCCCGACCGGACCGATCGGTCTCACGGGACCCGCCGGACCGACGGGCGCCACCGGCCCCACGGGCGCTCAGGGCATCGCGGGTCCGGCCGGAGCGACCGGCCCAGCGGGACCGGCGGGACCGGCGGGACCACCCGGGCCCCTGGGGCCTTCCGGACCGACCGGCGCGACGGGAGCGACCGGCGCCACGGGCGCCCAGGGCGTGTCCGGCCTCGACGCGGTCTGGGGTGACGGCTCGGCCGGCAGCCTGACAATCTCCGGCACGGTCGACTGGACGGTGAGTCCGCCCGCGGTTCCCGACTACCAGTACAGCAGCGTCACGGTGTCGGACAGCGCGAGCTGGACGATCCCCGCCGGCCTGGTGATCCGTGTCCTCGGCGGCTCGTTCACCGTCGGCGCCAACGTCACGATCACGGTCGCGCCGGGTCCGGCCGGCTCCGGTCCATCGCCCGGCGCGGGCGTCGCGCTCACCGCCGCCGACGGCTTCTCCGGATTCGGAGGCGCCGGCCTCGGCCCCGGCCAGGTCGGGTTGGTCCTCCACCCGCCGTTCATCGCCGGAGGTGGCGGTGCGGCCGGCAGCGCCAACGGCGGCGGCGGCGGCGGCTCGCTCGTCGTCCGCGCCCAGGGCGGCATCACGATCGGCAGCGGCAGCGTCATCACCGCCAGCGGCGGCAACGGCGCCGGCAACCTCGATCCGTCCGGCGGTGGGGGTGGCGGCGGGGGCGCGGGGGGCGTGATCATCCTGGCGAGCCAGGGCAACGTGACCAACACCGGCACGATCGTCGCCGGCGGCGGCAACGGTGGGACCGGAAGCGCCGTCGCCCCGGGGTTCTTCGGGGGCGGCGGCGGCGGCGGCGGGATCGTTCACATCCTCGCCCCCAACGCCGGGACCGTCGGCGGGACGATCGTCGCCGGCGGCGGCGCGGCCGGCGCGAACGGCGGTTCGCCGAGCGGTTCGAGCGGCGGCGGCGGCGGCGCCTGCGGCGGCTCCGGCGGCGCGGGCGGCGTCAACGGCGTCGGCCCCACATCCGGAAGCGCCGGCGCCGTCGTGAAGACGCAGGTCACCGACCCGGCCCCGTTCTTCATCTGAGACGTCCCGCAAGACCGCCGGAGACGACGGCGCCCCGCGCGGAGATCGCGGGGCGCCGTTCTTCTCTCCTGGACGGCGAGTTCAGTGCCGGTGCATGAGCATCAGCATGATCGCCTTCTGCACGTGCAGCCGGTTCTCCGCCTCGTCGAAGATCACCGACCAGCGGCCATCCGCCACGGCGGCGGCGACCTCCTCGCCGCGGTGGCACGGCAGGCAGTGCATAAAGACCGCGTCCTTGTCGGCGGTTTCCATCAGCTCGGGGGTGACCTGGTAGCCGGCGAACGCCTTGAGGCGCACCTGTGCCTCGGCCTCCTGCCCCATCGAGGCGAACACGTCGGTGTAGACCACGTGCGCGCCGCGCACCGCGTCCTCGGGCCTGGTGACGACCTCGACCGTGGTCCCGGCGGCGGCGGCGTCCTGGCGGGCGAGCTCGACGATTTCGGGCTTCGGCTTGTACCCGTCGGGGCTCGCCACGCGTACGTTCATCCCCGCCTTCGGGCCGCCGAACATCAGGGAGTGCGCCATGTTGTTGCCGTCCCCAACGTAGGCGAGGGTCAGGCCCTTGACCGTGCCGAACCGCTCGCGCGCGGTGAAGTAGTCGGTGAGCGCCTGACACGGGTGCAGCAGGTCGGTCAGCCCGTTGATCACCGGCACCGTCGCGTACTTTGCCAGGTCCGTGACGGTCGCGTGCGCGAACGTGCGCGCCATGATCCCGCTGATGTAGCGGGAGAGCACCTTGGCGGTGTCCGCGATCGTCTCGCCACGGCCGATCTGGATGTCGCGGCTGGAGAGGAACGTCGCGAGCCCGCCGAGCTGGTACATGCCGACCTCGAACGAGACCCGCGTGCGCGTCGAGGACTTCTCGAAGATCATCGCCAGCGTCTGCCCCGCCAGCGCCGTGCGGTAGCGCTCCGGACGCGCCTTCACGTTGGCGGCGAGCTGGAACAGCGCCTCGACCTCCTCCGCGCTCAGGTCGTGGATCGAAACCAGGTCCTTGTGCCGCTGCCACGGTCCGTGGAACATCTCAGCCCTCCTTGGCCTTGCCGTCGGCCACGATGTACGTGCCCGAGGTGCGCGCCAGCGCGTCCTTGAGGTGCTCGGCGTCGGTGATCAGCACCTCTTTCCCCGTCTTCTCCACGAACTCGATCGCGGCGCGGATCTTCGGCCCCATCGAGCCGGGGGGGAACTGGTGCTGCTCCAGCATCTCCTTCGCCCGCGTCACGGTGATCTCCGACAGCCAGCGCTGGTTCGGCCGCCCGAAGTTCTCCGCCACCTGCGCCACCTGCGTCAGCACGATGAGCAGGTCGGCGTCGAGGTCCTGGGCGAGCAGCGAGGTGGTGTAGTCCTTGTCGATCACCGCCTCGACGCCGTTGAAGTAGTTGC
>JAKAFI010000159.1 GCA_021818005.1 Acidobacteriota bacterium
GCGGCGAACAGCTTGGGCTGGGGCTGCAGCGCCGGCAGGTGCGCCGGGTCGCCGTTGCGCCCGAAGCGGAGCAGCAGGCCGTCCTCGTACGGCACCAGTGCGAACCCCCGCACCCGCCCGGTCGAGGGCGCCGCGGTGAAGTGCGCGATGTCCACGAACGAGCCGCAGGAAACCAGCGCGACGGTCGAGGCGCGGTGGATGGCGAGCAGCGCCAGCTTGGACTGGTCGCCGCTGGCGCGGAAGATCGCCTCGGCCTCCTCGATCGTCGCGCTCCGCCGCGCGAACGGGCGGTCCTCGGCGCAGATCTCGAGCATCCGGCGCTCGATCGACGCCACCGTCTGGGGGGTGAGCGGCGTGTCCGCACGCCAGGAGAAGAAGTAGCCGCCGCCGAGCGACTGGCCGACGGCGAGGTGCGCCTCCGGGTAGAGCTCGCGCGCGGCCTCGAGCAGGACGAGGCTGGCGCTCCGCCGGGCGACGGCCTCGCCGTGACGCGACGAGGCGTGGACCGGCTCGAGGTCGACCTGGAACCCGCGCAGGGGGAAATCAAGCGCCACCAGGCGGCGGTTCACCAGGGCGGCGAGGACATCGTCGGGGACCGCGCCGTGGACCTGGGTCAGGAACTGCTCCACCGTCGTGCCGCTCGGCACTCGGCGCCGCTCGCCGGCGAAGCTCACGACCACTGGTTCATGAGACACGCGCGCCTCCGTCAACGGATTGTAGGCCAGTGGGGTGGGCGGCACCACGGGTAGAATCGCAGCGGGCCGTCGTGGCCTTCCGCGGCCGGACAGCGAGGAGCGAGCGTGGCGAGGAACGAGTACACGGCGAGGATCGTCAACGCGATCGGGGCGATCATCAGGCGGGTCGAGGAGCGCGGCGAGCCGCTGTTCCACGGCGGCGAGGCGCCGCTGCCGCAAAAGGGCGAGGTGATCGCGATCCTGCGCGGCCTGCAGGAGGTGATCTACCCGGGCTACTTCGGTGACCAGGGGCTCTACCGCGAGTACCTGCACGGGCACCTCGGCGACCAGCTTTACGCTCTCTCCCGCCGGCTCGAAGGCGAGGTGTGCCGCGCGCTCGCCGCGGACTGCGGCCGGCCCCGCGAGGACGCGACGCAGCGGCCGGGCGTGCAGCCGGGCGAGGTGGTGACGGCGTTCCTCGAGCGCCTGCCGGACGTCATGGGACTGATCGCCGCCGACGTCGGCGCGGCATACGAGGGCGACCCGGCGGCCACCTGTCTCGAGGAGGTGATCCTCGCCTACCCGGGGGTCAAGGCCGTCTTCACCTACCGCATCGCCAACCTCCTCTTCCGCCTCGGGGTGCCGCTGGTGCCGCGGATCATGACCGAGTTCGCGCACAACGAGACCGGCGTCGATATCCACCCGGGCGCGACGATCGGCCGCGAGTTCTTCATCGACCACGGCACCGGCGTGGTGATCGGCGAGACCACCGTGATCGGCGACCGGGTCAAGCTCTACCAGGGCGTGACGCTGGGCGCGCTCTCGTTCCCGCGCGACGCGAAGGGCGGCCTGGTGCGCGGCACCAAGCGCCACCCCACGCTCGAGGACGACGTCGTCGTCTACGCCGGCGCCACGATCCTCGGCGGCGACACCGTCGTCGGGCGCGGCTCGGTGATCGGCGGCAACGTGTGGCTTACCACCTCGGTCCCCCCCGGGTCGAAGGTGACGCTGTCGCGCGAGCAGATCGCGTACGAGATCTCGCCGAAGCCGCCCGATGGCGCCGTTTGACCGGCCGCGCGCTCGTTTGCTACGGTGCCCTGGCATGACCCGCCGAGTCCTGATCGCCCTCGCCTTGCTCGCCGGCTCGCCGGCGCTGGCCCAGGAGCCGATGCCTCCCGGGCTGCACGGCGCCGACAAGCTCGACGCGCTGGTGCGGCGGATCAGCCAGGTGCAGTCCGGCCTCACCACGCTGTCGGCGCGGTTCGTCCAGCGCCGCACCAGCCGCCTGCTGGCGGAGCCTTCGGTCTCGAGCGGGATGTTCTACTTCAAGGCGCCCGACAGCGTGCGTTGGGAGTACACCTCGCCGCGGCCGATGACGGTCCTGCTGGCGGGCGGCGTGGCGATCACCTACCGGCCGGAGGAGAAGCGGGCCGAGCGGATCGAGGTCGGCCGGGCGCAGCGCCGCGTCTTCCGTTTCATCTCCGCGGCCGAGCCGCTCGACAAGCTGACGGCGTACTTCTCGTTCACCTTCCGCGACCCCGGCCCGCCGGCCGATTACACGCTGCTGCTCAACCCGACCGCGCACATGATCAAGAAGCGCCTGCGCTCGGTCGAGATCGAGATCGACCGGACCTCGCTCCTGCCGGTGCGGGTCGCCTACACCGAGCACGACGGCGACAGCACCGAGTACTCGTTCTCGGAGATCCAGATGAACAAGCCCTTGGACCCCGGCCTGTTCTCCCTGGCGCTGCCGCCGGACGTCCACGTCGTCCAGCTCAAGCTGGGCGGCGGCGAGTGAGGAGACGGGGCACAGAGAGACCGGGGCTCGGGGCTCGGGGTTCGGGGTTCGGGCACAGCAGAGACGTGGTCCGTGGTCCGTGGTCAGTGGTCCGAGAGAGACCGCGGGTCGTGGTTCGTGGATCGTCGGCGGCGAGGACGTGGGAGCTGGGGAGCTCAGGAGCCGAGGAGCCGAGGGGAAACGACGAGCGATGACACACGCCACCCCCGCACCGGGCCTATGCCTCGTCTTTCCTTTGCCCTTTCCCCTTTCCCAACTTCCCTTGTTCCGCAACTTTTCACTCTTCACTCTCAACTCTTCACTCCGCTGCTCCTCGGCTCCTCGGCGGCGCGCGATCACCGGGGCCGGCCGGTGAGGGGGGCGGCGTGACCGGCGAGTTCTCGGTCGTCGCGCGGGAGGGCGGAGCGCGGGCGGGGGAGCTGGCGACCGCGCACGGGGTCGTACGCACGCCGGCGTTCATGCCGGTCGGCACCGCCGCCAGCGTCAAGGGGCTCGCCCCCTGGGAGCTGGAGCGGCTCGCCCCGGAGATGGTGCTGGCGAACACCTACCACCTCCTGCTGCGCCCGGGGATCGGGGCGATCGAGGCGCTCGGCGGGCTGCACCGGTTCATGGGCTGGCCGGGACCGATCCTGACCGATTCCGGCGGTTTCCAGGTGTTCTCGTTGGCGCAACGCCGGAAGATCGACGACGGGGGTGTCACCTTCCGCTCCCACATCGACGGCGCCGAGCTGCGCCTCACCCCCGAGGGGTGCGTCGAGGCGCAACGTCGTCTCGGGGTGGATGTCGCGATGGCGCTCGACGTCTGCCCCGCGCTGCCGGCCTCCCGCCCGGAGCTCGAAGCGGCCGTGGCGATGACCTCGCGCTGGGCGGCCCGCTGCCGCGCCGCGCTGCCGCCCGGGGACGACACGATGCTGTTCGGGATCGTGCAGGGCGGCCTCGACCTCGACCTGCGGCGGCGTTCGGTCCAGGAGCTGGCGGCGATCGGCTTCGAGGGCTACGCGCTCGGCGGCTTCTCGGTCGGGGAGCCGCCCGGGGCGATGTGGGAGGCCGTGGCCGGCTCGGCGCCGCTGCTGCCGCAGCGGCGGCCGCGCTACCTGATGGGCGTCGGCACGCCGCGCGACATCGTCCACGCCGTCGCCGCCGGCGTGGACCTCTTCGACTGCGTCATGCCGACCAGGAACGCCCGCAACGGCCTGCTGCACACCTCGCGCGGCCCGGTCGTGCTCAAGAACGCGCGCTGGAAGGGAACCGACGAGCCCCCCGACCCGGCGTGCGGCTGTCCGACCTGCCGGCGCTGCTCGACGGCGTACCTGCGGCACCTGTACCTCGCGCGCGAGGCCGCCGTCGTGGTCCTCGCGACCGTGCACAACCTGCATTTCTTCCTGTCCTTGATGAGACGCGTCCGTTGGGCTATCATGGCCGGCCGTTTCGCTGAGCTCCGCGGCGAGCTGCTCGCGGCGGAGGTCGCGGACGACTGAGGACGAGGGACGACCATGAACCCAAAGAATCCGTTGTTCCAGTTTCTCCCCTTCCTGCTCATCTTCGGGATCTTCTACCTGTTGCTCATCATGCCGATGCGCAAGCGGCAGAAGAAGCACCAGGAGCTGCTGAGCAAGCTCACGAAGGGGGATCGCGTGATCACGACCGGCGGGATCTTCGGCACGGTCGTCGAGACGGACGGCGACGTGCTCACCATCCGCATCGCGGAGAACGTCAAGATCCAGGTCGCGCGCTCGGCGGTCGCCGGGCTCGCGAAGGACGCCGGGAGCGTCGATCTGACTCCCAGCGAGCCCAAGTAGGGAGGTCCGATGCAACGCAAGCTCATGTGGCAATGGGCGCTCATCGCAGGGGTGACCGCGGCCGCCGTGTTCTTCATGATGCCGCCCGACAAGAAGATCCACCTCGGGCTCGACCTCAAGGGGGGCATCCACCTCGTGCTGCGGGTGAACACCGGGGATGCGGTCCGCGCGGAGGTCGACGACGCCATGCAGCGCGTGCGGACGGACCTGACCGCCAAGGGCTTCCCGCCCGTGGACCTGCATCGTTCGGCCAGCAACGAAGGCTTCGTGCTCAAGCCCGCGCCCAACACCGCGGCCGGCGTGCTCGACAAGATCATCGACGACCGCCTCCCGGACTACAAGGTCGACCGCGGCGTCGAGGTCACCGCGACGCTCAAGCCCGAGATCGTGCGCAACATCCGCGACATGGCCGTGCGCCAGGCGCTGGAGACGATCCGCAACCGCATCGACCAGTTCGGGGTGTCCGAGCCGGTGATCCAGCGCGAGGGGCTCGAGGGCGACCGCATCGTCGTCCAGCTCCCGGGCGTCGACGACCCCGCCCGTGTGAAGGACCTCATCCGCGCGACCGCGTTCCTCGAGATCAAGCCGGTCGTGAGCGTGGCGCCCACCGAGGAGGCGCTGCTCGCCAGCACCGGCGGCAAGGTGCCCGAGGACGACGAGGTCGTCCCCGGCGACGTCGAGGACGTCGAGGGGCGCGTCTCGGGCAAGGAGTACTACCTGCTCAAGCGCGCCTCGGTCGTGACCGGCCGCGACCTGCGCAACGCCCGCCGCTCGCAGGACTCGTACGGGCAGCCGGCGGTGAGCTTCACCCTCAACCCCGATGGGGCCAAGAAGTTCGGCGCGTACACCGGGGCCCACATCGGCGACCGCATGGCGATCGTGCTCGACAACAAGGTGCGCTCGGCGCCCTCGATCAGGGGCCAGATCTCCGACTCCGGGATCATCGAGGGCAACTTCTCCGTGCAGGGCGCCGAGGACCTGGCGCTCGTGCTGCGCGCCGGCGCGCTCCCCGCCTCGATCACCTACCTCGAGGAGCGGACGGTCGGCCCGAGCCTCGGGCGCGACTCGATCAACCGCGGCCTCACCGCGGGGCTGGTCGGCCTCGCGCTGGTCGTCGTGTTCATGCTCGTCTACTACAAGGGCGCCGGGATCAACGCCGACGTCGCGCTCCTGCTCAACGCGGTGCTGCTGCTGGGCGCCATCGGCATGCTCGGGGCGACGCTCACGCTGCCCGGCATCGCGGGCATCATCCTCACGATCGGCATGGCCGTCGACGCCAACGTGCTGATCTTCGAGCGCATCCGCGAGGAGCTCGCGCTCGGCAAGACGGTCCGCAACGCCGTCGACCTCGGCTTCGCGCGGGCGCTCTCCGCGATCATCGACTCCAACCTGACGACGATCATCTCGGCCCTTTTCCTGTTCCAGTTCGGCACCGGGCCGATCAAGGGGTTCGCCGTCACTCTGACCATCGGCCTGCTGATCTCGATGTTCACGGCCGTTTTCGTGTCGCGCGCCATCTTCGACGCCTTGCTGTCCCGGCGGGCGAAGGCGACGACGCTGTCGATCTAGGGGGCCCAGATGCGTTTCCTGCACGACACCAAGATCCGTTTCATGAAGTACCGCTGGCACTGGATCATCGTGTCCACGGTCCTGAACCTGACTGCGATCGGAGTGATCTTCTTCGGGCCCGGCTTCAAGTACGGCGTCGATTTCGCCGGCGGCACCCAGCTCACCGTCAAGTTCAGGAGCCAGCCCGACCTCGGCCGGGTGCGGCGGGCCCTCGAGTCGCTGAAGATCGGCACGGTCACCATCCAACGGGTCGGGAACGAAGACGTCCACGAATTCCTCATCCGGATGCAGAACCCGAAGCGCACCGAAGGCGACTTCGCGACCGTCATGGTGGACGCGCTCGACCGCGAGTTCAACGCCAAGTCCTCGGCGATGAAGCTGAACCTCCAAGGCGCGGACACGATCACCGACGAGCTCGCGCAGGCCAACCCCGACCACGCCAACGGCACCCAGGCCGAGTTGCAGGAACACTACAAGCCGATGGCCGAAGCCATCCTGGCCGCGAGGAAGAAGCTCGGCATCCTCACGAACGCCGCCGACCTGCAGGGGGCCGCCTTGTCTCCCGCGGTGAGGGCGTACGTCGATCAAGACGCCCACTTCGGCGAGTTCGCGCTCGAGGCCGCCGACAACGTCGGCCCGCTGGTGGGCAAGGACCTGCGCCAGAAGGCCCTCTACGCCGTGGCGTTCTCATTGCTCGGCATGCTCATCTACATCTGGTTCCGCTTCAAGCTGCAGTACGGGCTCGGCGCGATCATCGCCAACTTCCACGACGTGATGCTCACGCTCGGCGTCCTCTCCCTGACCGGCCGGGAGATGGAGATCCCGACGATCGCGGCGCTCCTCACCCTCGTCGGCTACTCCGTCAACGACACCGTGATCATCTTCGACCGTATCCGTGAGACGCAGAAGCTCGAGCGCGGCAAGCCGCTGGTGGAGGTGATGGACGACGCCATCAACCGCACGCTGTCGCGAACGATCATCACCTCGGGGCTGACCTGGCTCGTCGTCCTCTCGCTCTTCCTGTTCGGAGGGCACGTCATCAACACGTTCGCCTTCACGCTCCTGGTCGGCATCATCTTCGGCACGTACTCGTCGATCTACATCGCCTCGCCGTTCGCGCTGGCGGTATCGAACTGGCAGGAGAAGCGCAAGGCGGCGCACCGCCGGCGCAAGTAGGAAGGGCGTGGTCCGGGGTCCGTGGTCCGTGGTCCGCAAGGACCGGGCTCCGGACCCCCGGGCTTGGAAGAGGGATCGTAGGGGATGGGTGCAGAGTGAAAAGTGAAGAGTGAAG
>JAKAFI010000160.1 GCA_021818005.1 Acidobacteriota bacterium
GGGCCTCGCTGTTCAGCGCACATGTTCAATATGATAGCAAGGTCAACAGCGTGATCGGCGCATGCTCCTGTTCGTGGCCATCGCGGTGCGGGACCCGAGAGCGGGCGGGGAGGTCCGCGAGTCTCCCGTGCGTGCCCGTGCGAGATCGGGCGCTAGCGCGCTCGCCGTGTCAGCGCCGTGAGCGAGAACCCGGGCGCCGGCAGCGGTGGCGGCACCGAGCGCAACGCCACCCGCCGCACCGAGGCGGCATGGACCGAGGCCGCCTGGCCCGGCAGGCCGACCGGCGTGATCTGCGCCTCGACGGTGGTGGCGTCGCCGGTGGTGTTGTTCACCACGGTCGCGTACGGGTACACCATCGCATCGGTCGGGCCGCTTTGGACGTAGACCGCGACGGTCCCGCCGGTCAGGCCTCTGGTCTCCAGGCGCCACTGCTCGTGGCCGTTCGGCGGGATCGCGTGATCGTAGCGCCCGACGATGTTGCCGGCCGCGTCCTGCACGTCCTCGCGCACCGTGACCCAGTCGTTCGTCCACGAGGCGACGCCGACGTTGGTGCGGAAGTCGGCGTCGTCGGAGATCTGCGGCATGTAGGCGATCACCGAGGAGTCGACGCCGAGGCTCGCGGGGAAGCCGGGGAAGTCCTGCCCGAACTCGCCGCCGTTCCCGCTCGGGTCGAGCGTGTAGTTGCGGGCGAAAACGCCGAAATCGCAGCTCGTGTCGCCGGCGGTGGCCGGGCAGCTGTTGGCGCTGGTGTCCGCGTAGACCAGCATCGCGCCCTTGTCGCCGCGAGCGTTGAAGCCGTTCGGGCCGAGGACGTCCCAGAGGTTGAGCGTCTCCCACGGCTGCAGGTCGATCAGCGGCGCGGTCGGCGCGCCGCCGCTGTTGTTCGTGTCGGTGGGCAGGTAGACCAGCTTGACGTAGAGCACCGACGAGTGCGGGTTGTAGAGCGTGAGGTCGGTGTGCCAATCGGTCCCGCCCGCTCCCGGCAGGTTGGCCACCGCCGTGACGACGTAAGCGCTGGTCATCTCTCGGGCGAGGGCCGGGGTTCCGGCCGCGACCACCGTGCCGAGCACGACACCTACGAGGAACTTGCGAGCCATGCGCCACCTCCTGCACTCTGTTTAGCACGCCCCGTGCCAGGATCGGGGGCGCGCGCGACCCGAGCGTCCCCTGACCGGTGTCCCCCGGTGCGGTCACCCCCGCGCCGCGGTGTATCGTGATCGGGGGAGGTGCCCGTGCGATCGATCCTCACGCTGGCCGGCTTGCTCATCGTCATGGTCGTCGCGCTCGTCCTCGCGACGCGGCAGACGCACCACGACTTCGAGGCGGTCAAGAGCGTCACTTTCGCCATGCCGACCGATGCCGCCCGGCGGCCGTTCGATGCGACCGCGGCCTCGCGCCTCGGCGCGCGCCTCGCCGATCTTTCGCGGCAGTCGGATCTGCCGACCGGTGAGCTGCGCCGGGCGGCGGCCACGGCCGCCGGCTGGGCCGCGGGCCAGACCCCGGGGACGGCCGCCTACCACACCGCGGTCAACCTGCGCGGCGCGGCCGACGAGCTCCTCGCGGCCTCGCCCTCTCTCGACGACCCGCACCGCTCGACCGCGCGGCGCCTGGTCGCGGCCGCCGAGGCTGCGCCCGGCGCGCCCGGCGGCGGCCCGCCCGGAGCGATCGGCGGCCTCCGTGACAAGCTGCAGGAGATCCAGCAGTCGCACAACGAACAGCTGCAGCAGGTCGAGCATCAGTGAGACCGGGGCTCGGGGTTCGGGGCTCGGGGCACGGGAACGACGTGGACCGTGGTCCGTGGCCCGTGGTCCGCGAAAAGAGCAAGCTCAGAGCGAGCACTCGGGAACGAGGTCAAAGGGAAGAGAGTAGAGGGCAAAGGAAAGACGAAGCCCGTCCCAATCGCGTCTTGGTCTTCCTTTTGCCCTCTTCCTTTTCCCCTTTGACCTTCTCCGTGGAGTTGTGACTCCGCTCGCGGTCCGCCCCGGCAAAACCGCGGCCACCGGTCATGGGAGGAGGTCGGGGATGTTGGTGGTCACGACCTCGCCGGCTCCGAACCCGGTCAGCTCGTGCGCCACCTGGGCGAGGAACCGCTTGACGCCGTCGGTTCGCTCCACCGCGACGACGCTCCAGAGGTGCGCCGCCGTGGTCCCGCCGGCGCCTCTCGTCACCACGACGATCGGGTGGATCGGCCGGCCGAACTCGATGACCACGCCGGCCACGAGGAGCGACACGGCGCCCGCGCCGAGGTAGCAGCCCTCCACCCTCGCGACCGCCGTGCCCCAGCGCCACGGTCCCCGGGGTAGGTCGCGCCACGCGGCGGTCAGATCGGCCGCCCCGGCTCGGATGACGTGGGGCATCGCCTACCAGCCGAACGCCAGCCCGACGTTGGCGGTGAAGATCTGCGGCCGCTCGGGGTGCTGCGTGCGGTTCATCTTGATCTCGGCCGTGACCCACGTCCGCCGCGTCACGGGGAACCATTCCCCAACCCCCACATACCAGCCGAACTTCGATTCCTCGTACCCGGCGGGCGGCTGCTTCGCCTTGAGGTTGAACGCGTACGAGCCGAACCCCGCCGAGAACACCGACCTGCCGAAGCTGCCGTCCATCAGGTAGTCGATGCCGGCGGTGTAGGCGCGGTAGTGGCCCGGCCAGCCGACGCCGTCGATCATCGTGACGTGGGGAAGGTCGGCCGCCTGCAGGCGGAACAGCGTCGAGCCGTCGATCGGAAACGCGACGAACACCGCCGGCGCGCCATCCGAGCTGTGGAGGAAGTTCGTGTTGGGCGAACTGGGGGCTTGCCACTCCCAGCTCGTGCCCCACGACGCGCCGAACCACGCCACCTGCGCGCTCGCCGCGCTCGCCGTCCCCAGCGCCAACAACGCCACGCCGATCCAACGCATGGTCGCCTCCCCCCGTGAGTATACGGGGATCGGCCGCTGCCGTCGCGGCGCCGGCGTGCGGTCGCGCTCGTGCCGAGCTGGTACAATCCCCACGCCATGGCGAAACTCGCCGAGGCTCTCGCCTTGACCTTCCTCCCCTCCACCTGCGCGATCTGCCGGGGAGCGCTCGCGTGGAGCGGGAGCCGTGCCGGCGTCTGCCCCACCTGTTGGGAGAGCATCGTCCGCCACGCGGGCGCGCTCTGCCCGGTGTGCGGCAGCCCGGAGGTCGGCACGCCGGAGCCGTGTCTGGCGTGCCGGACGGCGCCCCCGCCCTGGCGGGCGGCCACCAGCGTCGGACCATACGAGGGCACGCTGCGCGAGCTCGTCCTCCTGCTCAAGACGCACGGGCGGGACGAGATCGCCCGGCCGGCCGGCGCGCTGCTCGCGGGCGCCTTCCGCCGCGCCGGGTGGAGCCGTCCGGCGGCGGTGGTCTCGGTGCCGATGACCTGGACGCGGCGGGTGCGCCGCGGGTACGACCAGGCCGAGCTGCTCGGCCGGGCGGTCGCGCGCGAGCTGGAGCGGCCGTTCGTGCGGGCCCTGCGCCGCGGCGGACGCGGCGCGCAGGTCGGCCGCAGCCGCGCCGAGCGCCTGCGCCTCCCCACCGCCGCGTTCCGCCCCCGCCGCCCGCTCGCAGGGGCCGTGCTGCTGGTCGATGACGTCTTCACCACCGGCGCCACCGCGTCCGCCTGCGCGAGAGCGCTGCGCGGCGCCGGCGCCGATGAGGTCCGCGTCCTGACGTTCGCCAGGACGCCACGAACCGGGAGGGTTCCATGAGCATGTTCGACGCGGCCGTGCGGGCCGCCTTGCCGATCACGCCGAAACCGATGGTGCGCTTCTTCGCGCGGCGCTACGTCGCCGGCGCCACGCTCGCCGATGCGATCGCCACGGTGCGGCGTCTGGCGCACGAGGGGTGCCGTGCCACCTTCGACGTGCTCGGCGAGAGCGTCAGCGAGCGCGCGCACGCCGCCGCAGCGGTGGCGGCGTACCACGAGGTCCTCGACGCGATCGCGGCGAACGCGCTCCCGGCCAACGTCTCGCTCAAGCCGACGCAGATGGGGCTCAACATCGACCCGGCGTTCTGCCGCGACAACATCGCCGCGGTGCTCGAGCGCGCGCAACGCCACGGCATCTTCGTCCGCATCGACATGGAGGACTCGCCGACCACGGACGCTACGCTGGGCGTCTACCGCGAGCTCATCGCCCGGTTCCCCGGCGGGACAGGCGTGGTGCTGCAGGCCCGGCTGCGCCGCACGATCGCGGACGCCGCGGCGATCGCGGCGGCGGGCGGCAACGTCCGCCTGTGCAAGGGCATCTACCTCGAGCCGCGGGCGATCGCCTACCTGGAGCGCGACGTGATCCGCCAGGCGTACGTCCACGCGCTGCACATCCTGCTCGAGCAAGGCGCCTACGTCGCGATCGCGACCCACGACGAGTGGCTGGTGTGCGAAGCGCTCGGTCTCATCCGCCGCCTCGCCGTCCCCACGGAGCGTTACGAGTTCCAGATGCTGCTCGGCGTCGATCCGGAGTTGCGCCGGATCATCACCGGCGGCGGACACCCACTGCGCGTCTACGTTCCGTTCGGCTCGGAGTGGTACCCGTACTCCGTGCGCCGCTGCCGTGAGAACCCCGCGATCGCAAGGGCCGGGCTGGAGTCGTTCTTCAAAGGCCGGATGGAACCGTAGAGTCCAGAGGAGGCGTGGTCAGTGGCCCGTGGTCCGTGGTCCGAGAACCACAGCCATCCGCACGCGCCGCCGGAGCAGTAGACACGCCAGGACGAGCCGCACGACCTCCTAGCGCTGTAGCTTCAGGCGGAAACGGTCCACGGACCACGGTTTCTAGCGGCGGATGAGGAACTTGACCTCGTCGTTGCCGCGCGCGTGTTGGACCGCCACGACCAGCAGTCCCTGGCCCTTCTCGAGGTGCGGGATCGCGCCGCGGAGCTTGACGCTGCCGCTCTCGTCGCTGGTTCCCTCGGCGAGGGCCGTGGGCTTCATCGTGGTGGAGAGGAAGCGCGCGGTCGCCCGCGCCCCGGCCACCGGCGTCTCCGCCGGGGTCATGTGGATGGTCACCTCGAGCGCAAACGGCGCTCCGAACGTCAGGTCGTCGCCGCCGACCACGCGCAGCCGCACCCTCTCGCCCTGTTGTTGCTCCGCCAGCCAGTCGGCGATGACCTCGTCCAGCGTCCGTTGCGACAGCTTCGCCGCGTCGATCGGACCGCCGCCCGCCTTGCCGGCCAGCGGCGAGCGCCGGCTGACCGTGGTGTCGCTCGCGCCGCCCACCGGGGGCTCGAGCAGGAGGTCGATTCGGCCGGAGCGGATCGCATCCACGATGGTGCGGTGCTGGCGCTCCATCAGGATCTGGATCGCCGACGCCTCGGCGCCCGCGGCGAGCAGGTTGGCGTACTCCGTGCGCCGCGTGGCGAGGATCTCGCCGCGGACGTAGACCAGCGACTCGATGAGCGGCTTGCTCGAGCCACGGTCCTCCGTCTGGACGTGATACGTCACGCCCTCGCGGTCGATATCGGTGTTGAACCCCGTCAGCACTGGCGCCACGCGCCTCCCGGCGCTGCGATGCTACGGGAACCGCGCTCGCACTGTCAATTTTCACTCCGGCGGCGCGCCCCTCGGGCCCGGTGCTACACTCCGGCGGGCGTGAGCACGGTGCACCGACTCATCCTCTTCGACGTCGACGGAACCCTGCTGTCCACCAACGGGCGGGCCGGGGAGGCCATCGGCGCCGCGCTGCGCGAGACGTTCGGCACCGCGGGCCCGATCGAGTCGTTCGCCTTCGCCGGCAAGACCGACCCGCAGATCATCTACGAGCTGATGGCGGCGGCGGGGCTGGAGCGCTCCGAGGTTGCACCGCGCCTTCCCGAGGTGTTCGACCGCTACTGCGGGTACATCGCCGGCGCGCTGACCCCCGCCAACACCCGCGTGCTGCCCGGCGTCCGGGAGGTCCTCGACGCGCTCGCGCGCCGCGGCGACGTTGCCGTCGGCCTGCTCACCGGCAACATCCGCCGTGGGGCCGAGATCAAGCTCAGTGCGGCCGGGCTGTGGCAGCACTTTGCTGTGGGCGCGTTCGGCTCCGACGACGAGGACCGCAACCGCCTCGTCCCGGTGGCCCGGACCAGGGCCAGGGAACACTGGGGCGAGGAGTTTCCCGGCGCCCGCACGGTGGTCGTCGGCGACGCCCAGGCCGACATCCGCTGTGCGCGGGCCGGCGCAGCGCGCGCGGTGGCCGTGGCCAGCAGCAAGACCCCGAAGTGCGATCTGTCCGCCCTGGCGCCCGACGCGCTGCTCGACTCGCTCGCCTCGCCGGCGGCGTTGACGGCGCTGCTCGCGAACGACGGCTGAGAGCGAAGGACGGGCGCGGCCGCCGGCGGTCCGGCGACCGCGTGCGGCCGACTGGAGGATCCATGCACGAGTTCCTGACCTACCTCGCGGGAGAGATCGACAAGCTGCGCGACGCGCGGACCTACAAGACCGAGGTCGCGCTCGAGGGCCCCCAGGACCACCGGGTCAAGGTCGGCGGCCGCGACGTCGTCATGCTCACGTCGAACAACTACCTCGGCCTCGCCAACCACCCGCGCATCCGCCGCGCCGCGATCGCGGCGGTCGAGGCGTGGGGCGCGGGGATGGGCTCGGTGCGCTTCATCTGCGGCACGCAGACGCTGCACAAGCAGCTCGAGGCGACGATCTCGCGTTTCTACGAGACCGACGACACGATCCTGTACAGCTCCTGCTGGAACGCCAACGAGGCGTGCTTCGCCACCCTCACGGGAGCCGAGGACGCCATCGTCTCCGACGAGCTCAACCACGCCTCGATCATCGACGGGATCCGGCTCGCGAAGGCGAAGCGATACGTTTACCGGCACAACGACATGGCCGACCTCGAGGGGAAGCTGGCGCAGGCTCGGGGCGAGGGGGCGCGTTTCATCCTCGCGATCACCGACGGCGTCTTCTCGATGGAGGGGGAGCTCGCCCCGCTCCCCGAGATCATCGCCGCGTGCGAGCGGCACCACGCCGTGCTCGTGGTCGACGACTCGCACGCCACCGGTCTCCTCGGCGCCCGCGGCCGCGGCACCGCCGAGGAGCTGGGGGTCTGGGGCAAGGTGCCGATCCACACCGGCACGCT
>JAKAFI010000161.1 GCA_021818005.1 Acidobacteriota bacterium
CGTTCTTCACGACCAAGGGGGCCGGACGCGGGACGGGTCTCGGCCTGCCGGTCGTGCTCGGCATCGTCACGGCGCACGGCGGTGAGGTCGCGGTGGAGAGCGAGGTCGGCGTCGGCACGACGTTCCGTATCACGTTGCCGGCGGCCGCCGAGCCGGGCCTTGCGGCGCCGAAGGTGTCCGCCCCGAAGGCGGACGGACTCCCGCTCGGCCGGGGGGAGAGGATCCTCCTGGTGGAGGACGAGGCGGCGGCGCGCGCGAGCTTGACCGAGATCCTGGCCACGCTGGGGTACGAGGTCACGGCGGCGGCGGCCGCGGAGGACGTGGTGCGCGAGGGCGACGACCGGCGGTTCGACGTGCTGCTCACCGACGTTATGCTGCCGGGCCGGTCGGGGGTCGACCTCGCCGAGGGCCTGCGCGCCCGCGACCCGCGGCTGCGCGTGATCCTGATGTCCGGCTACACCGAGGAGGTCCTCCGCCAGAGGGTGCAGTGCTGCGGTCCCCGCTTCCTGAAGAAGCCGTTCGACATCGCGACGCTGGCGCGCTCGCTGCGCGAGGCGCTCGACGACGAGGCGGGCGGCCGCCAGGGGCCACCCGGGGACGGCGCGGAGCGCTGAGGCGGTTCGCCGGTCAACCGGCGGCGGCGCTCCCCGGCTCGAGCAGCAGCATCGTCTCAAGCCCCGCGGTCCCGGCGAACAGGTCGAGGGGGACGGCGCGGGCCACGCGGTACCCGGCCTCGGCCCAGGCGGCGACCTCGCGCGGGATCTCGTCGGTGCCGCAGCAGATGTGCACCGCGCGCAGCGGTTTCCGCGCGGCGAGCGCCGCCGCCACGCCGGGCTGGGTCCCCTGCCGCGGCGGGTCGAGCAGCACGACCTCGGGGCTCGGGCTCGGGCGCAGCCGGGCGAGGAACGACGCGTCGATCCGGCCGGGGAGGAAGCGAACGTGAGCCGCGCCGAGATGGGCGGCGTTGGCGCGCGCCGCCGCGATCGCCGGTCCGTCCACGTCCGTGCCCGTGACGCGGGCCGCGTCGCGGCCGGCCGTGAGGGCGAACAGGCCGTAGCCGCAGTAGAGGTCGAGCAGAGCGCAGCCGGAGAGCGGCGCCAGGAGCGCGGCGGCGGCGCCCGCCATCGCCCCGAGCATGGCGCCGTTCACCTGCGAGAACACGGTCGGGGGAAAGCGCAGCCGCACGCCGCCGACCTCGACCTGCAGCCAGTCCGGGCCGAACAGCCGCTTGAAGGAGAGCGTCCCGGCCGGGCGCCTGGCCTCGAGGTAGTACTCGGAGCCGCTCGGGTCGAGGTAGAGGAACGCCGAGCGCGCGCCGAGCCCGGCCCCCTGCAGCTCGAGGGCGAGCTGCTTGCCGGCGCGGACCACCCTGGCATCGAAGACCCGCACGTTGAGGATGACGGCGAGCGCCCCGGCGTCGCCGCGGACGATGGCCCAGTTGAGCGCCGACGCCAGTGCGCGCGCCGGGGGACGCGACAGCCGGTCGATCAAGAGGGCGTAAACCGCCTGGTGCTCGGGGAGGTCGAGCGCCGAGGGCGAGAGCCCGCGGCTTACCGGTGCGGCGCCGGGAAAGGTGAGGGCGAGGCCCCTGGGACCCAACGCCGCCCGGCGCTTGCTGGTCGTGCGGTAGCCACGGGGCGTGCGTGCAGGCACCAGGGGCTCGGGCATCCCCGGTAGTCCCTGCTCCCGCCAGAACCGTGCCAGCGCGTCTTCCTTGAGCCCGCGCTCGACCGCGTACGGGAGCGCCGCGAGCGGCTCAGGGTGGCTCGCCGGCGGCAACGCGAGGCCCCGGTTCGCGGCCAGGCCGCGGAGCGTGTCGGCAAAGCTCACGCCCGCAGCGTAGCAAAGCGGCGGCCCGGACAACCCCGGATGGTGTACCGTCGCCGGGGAAGGTGGGCGATCGATGACCGAAAGCGGCCGCAACCCGGGGGACGAATTCATCGCGTCGCTCGGCCACGACCGGCCTCGGCCCTCGGCGCTCGTGCTGGTGCCGACGCGCGAGTTGGCGATGCAGGTGGCCGAGGCGGTGCACCGCTACGGCCGCCTGGTGGCGGGCGGGGTGCTGCCGCTGTACGGCGGCCAGAGCTTCGGCCAGCAGGTGCGGGCGCTGCAGCGCGGCATCGACGTCGTGGTCGCCACCCCGGGGCGGGCGCTCGACCACCTCGGCCGCGGCACCCTCGACCTCGCCGGCGTGATGACCGTGGTGCTCGACGAGGCCGACGAGATGCTCGACATGGGGTTCGCCGACGACATCCAGGCGATCCTCGCGGCGACGCCGGCCAAGCGCCAGACCATGCTCTTCTCGGTGAGCCTGCCGCGCCCGATCGTGGCGATCGCCAAGCGCCACCTCACCGACCCGGTCGAGATCGCGGTCGCGCGGGAGCGCGGCAAGGCCGGGGCGCCGCCGCGCGTGCGCCAGACCGCGTACATCGTGGACCGTGTCCACAAGCTCGCCGCGCTCGGTCGCCTGCTCGACGTCGAGGACCCGGCCTCGGCGATCGTCTTCTGCCGGACCCGGCTCGAGGTGGACGAGCTGTCCGAGACGCTCGCGGCGCGCGGATACCGCGCGGAAGCGCTGCACGGAGGGATGGCGCAGGACGAGCGGGAGCGGGTCATGGGCCGCCTGCGCGCCGGCGCGGCCGACCTGGTGATCGCGACCGACGTCGCGGCGCGCGGCCTCGACATCGAGCAGCTCTCCCACGTCTTCAACTTCGACGTCCCGTCCAACCCGGAGGCGTACGTGCACCGCATCGGCCGGGTGGGCCGCGCGGGCCGGGCGGGGATCGTGGTCACGCTCGCGGAGCCGCGTGAGCAGCGCCTGCTGCGCAACATCGAGCAGGCCACGAAGCAGAAGATCGGGGTGGAGCGGCTGCCGACGATCTCCGACCTGCGGGCGCGGCGCCTGGAGATGACGCGCGCCGCCGTGCAGGCGCTCCTGGCCGAGGACGACCTCGAGGAGATGCGCGTCGTCGTCGAGTCGCTTGCCTCGGAGTACGACATCATGCAGATCGCCCTCGCCGCGGTCAAGCTGGCGCACCGGGCCGAGAACCGGATCGGCGAGGAGGCGGAGGAGATCCCGGCCCCGCGGGCCGAACGGCCACGGCCGGGACGGGCGCCGGGGGACGCGCGCAGCGCCGCAACCGGGCGCCGGAGCGGACCACCCGCCGGGGCGACCGAGCGGCCGCGGACCCGGCATCGGGCGACGCCGGACGGTGGGATGACGCGTCTCGTCTTCAACGTCGGGCGCCGGGGCGGCGTGCGCCCGCAAGACCTGGTCGGCGCCATCACCGGCGAGGCCGGCGTCGCGGGGAACGTGGTGGGGGCGATCGACATCAGCGACGAGTCCTCGATCGTCGAGGTGGCTGCCGAGGTTGCTGAGCTGGTCGTGCGCCGCTTGCGCGGCGCCCGCATCAAGGGGACAAGGGCCTCGGTGCGCCCGGCGTGACCCGCCGGCCGACCAAGCGCAGCGCCCTCTCGTCGCGAACCGCGTTTCTCGCCACAGCCATGGGACGGCGGGTCGGGCCCCGGCGGCGGCCGTCATCAGGCGGTGCGCGAACGCCCTCACCCGTTGGCGGCGCGAATTTGCTGAGTGCGGTCTCAACCGTCGGTCATCAGATCGTGAACGGGATCGCCACCTCGCCCTTGGACAGCCGGATCAGCAGCTGGTAGTCGCCCTTCTGGATCCCGTCGGGGAGCCGGAAGAAGAGCCGCCCGAAGTTGTTGTGCCACTGGTCCAGCCACGTCGACGGCCACGCCAGCCCGCGGCCGCGCTCGGCGAAGAAGCGGATCAGCCGCGGGCGCTGCGGGGTGAGGTAGCCGAGCGGCTCCCGCATGACGTTGGCGCGCGTGATCATCGCCGCGAGCTGCGGGTAGTCGCGTCCGAACTCCTCCTGGGTCGCGAGCGGCACCACCCGGCCGTCCGGGATCCGCAGCCAGATCGCCGTGCGCGGCACCTCGATCGGGTCCGTCGCGGCGGTCATCGCGGTGTCGAGCAGGAGCCAACGCCCCTCGGGGTTGAGCTTGGCGTAACGGTAGGAGAGCGCGACGTCGATCTGGTCGCCCCTGTAGACGATCGCGGTGGAGCCCACCTGGGTCAAGGTGGGAAGGGGCGGCGTGGCCCACACCGCCGTGTCGCAGAGGAGGCCCAACCCCGCCACGGCTCCCAGCAACGATAGACGAGCGAGCTTGCCTGTCATACGATCTCCTCTTCCGGCGCCCGGCGACCGCTGGCAGCGTTGTGGCCGCGCCGGTGCAACCTCTCTCAAGAGCTAAGCATAGAACGTGCCAGTGCGGATCGTGGAGTCCGGGTCGTCGCCCGCCGAGCACGGCACGGCCAACGGCGTCTCCCGTCGCGGCGCCCGGCGGCGCCACCGTGTCCGCGGCCGAGGACACGGGGTCTCAAGGAGCGGTCGGCCGCGGCCGGCCGGCGGCGGTGCTCTGGTACCCTCACGCCGATGCGGTCCGAGCAGCTCCCGACGCCGGCGGCGCTCGTCGACCTCGACGTGCTCGAGCGCAACGCGTCGCGCATGGCACAGCGGGCCGCCCGCCTGGGCGCGCGGCTGCGGCCTCACGTCAAGACGCACAAGACGCTCGAGGCGGCGCGCATCCAGACGCGGGGGTCGTTCGGCGGGATCACGGTCTCGACGCTGGCCGAGGCGGAGTTCTTCGCGGCGGGCGGTTTCGCCGACATCACGTACGCGGTGCCGATCGCGCCCGCCAGGCTGGCCGCGGCCGCCGACCTCGCGCGCCGGGTCGAGCGCCTCAACCTCCTCGTCGACCACCCGGACGCAGCCGACGCGGCGGCGGCGTGCGCCCGCCACCGCGGCGTGCGGCTGTCGGTGTTCCTCAAGGTGGACTGCGGCTACCACCGCGCCGGCGTCGATCCGGATCGCGAAGAGAGCGTCGCGCTCGCGGCGCGCCTGGCGGCCTCGCCGCACCTCGACTTCCGCGGCATCCTCACGCACGCGGGTCACGCGTACCGGTGCCGCACGGCCGAAGAGGTCCGCGCCGTCGCTGCGGCCGAGCGCGACGTGACGGCCAAGTTCGCCGTCCGGCTTCGCGCGGCCGGGGTGCCGGTCGCGGAGGTGAGCATCGGCTCGACGCCGACGCTCGCCGTCGCCGACGACCTGGCCGGCGTCACCGAGGTGCGGCCGGGCAACTACGCGTTCTTCGACGCGACCCAGGTCGCGCTCGGGAGCTGCGCACTGGGCGACGTGGCGTTCTCGGTGCTGGTGCGGGTCATCGGGCGCTACCCCGAGCGCCGCGAGCTGCTCGTGGACGGCGGCGCGCTAGCGCTCTCGAGCGACCCCGGCCCGGTGCAGGTCGACCCGCGGTGCGGCTTCGGCATCCCGTGCACCGCGGCGGGGGAGCCGCTCGCCGGCTGGCGGGTGGCGTCACTGTCGCAGGAGCACGGCATCGTGCGCTCGCCGCGTCCGATCGCGGCTGGCACGTTTCCGATCGGGACGCTGCTGCGCATCGTCCCCAACCACTCCTGCCTCGCCGCGGCGCTGTTCGACCGCTACGCCGTGCTGCGCGGCGGCGAGGTGGTCGGGGCGTGGTGCCCGGTGCGGGGCTGGTGAGGCCGGCTGTTCGCTAGCGGCCGCCGCTGCGCCGCTCCTGCGGCCGCCCCGGCCGGCGAGCGCCGTGCGGAGTGGCGGCGGGGCGGGAGTTGGTGCGGCCGGCGGTGCCCGACGGGGCTCCGGCGGCCTCGCGGCGGTGGGCCCTCTCCTGCGCCCGCGCGCGCTCGCCGGCCCGCTGCGCCCGGATCGCGGCGATGCGCTCGGCGATCGGGACCTCGAGGCTGGCGGCGGGCTTCTCGGCGTAGTCGAACCCGGTGATCGTGCGGCGCGTGATGCGGCGGCCGACGACGCGCTCGATCGCGGCGATCGCCGGCTCGTCGTCCGGCGAGACGAAGGTCACGGCGCTCCCCGTCGCCTCGGCGCGCGCCGTGCGGCCGGCACGGTGGATGTAATCGTCGACCTGCGCCGGCACGTCGAAGTTGATCACGTGCGGCAGGTCGGCGATGTCGATGCCGCGCGCCGCGATGTCGGTGGCGACGAGGACGCGCAGGCGCCCGGTCTTGAACGCCTTCAGCGCGGCCTCGCGCTGCGGCTGGCTGCGGTTGCCGTGGATGCGGTCGCAGGCGATGCCGGCCTTGTCGAGGACGAGCGCGAGGCGGTTGGCGCGGTGCTTGGTGCGGGTGAACACCAGCGCGGTGCCGACCTCGTCGCGGCGGAGCAGCTCGACGAGCAACTTGGACTTCAGCTTCTCCGGGACGGGCAGGAGGGCGTGGCTGATGCCGGCGGCCGGCGTCGCCCGGCGCTCGACGTTGATGCGGGCCGGGTCGCGCAGCAGGTCGCGCGAGAGCTGCACGATCGGCGGCGGCAGCGTCGCCGAGAACAGCATCGTCTGCCGGTTCGCCGGCAGCTTGGCGAGGATCCGGCGGACGTCGGGGAGGAAGCCCATGTCGAGCATACGGTCGGCCTCGTCGAGGACCAGGACCTCGAGGCGGTCGAAGCGGGCGCAGCCCTGGCCGATGAGGTCGAGCAGGCGGCCGGGCGTGGCGATGACGACGTCGACGCCGGCGCGCAGCGCGCGCTCCTGCGGCCCCTGCTTGACGCCGCCGAACACGGTGGCCGACGTCACGCGGCCGTGGCGGCCGAGGGCGACGAGGTGCTCGTGGATCTGGGCGGCCAGCTCGCGGGTGGGGGTGAGCACCAGGGCGCGGGTGCCGGCGCCGGCGCGGCCGTGCAGGCGTTGCAGGATGGGGAGGACGAACGCGGCGGTCTTCCCGCTGCCGGTCTGGGCGGCGGCCAACACGTCACGGCCGGCGAGCGCCTCCGGCAACGCGGCGGTCTGGATCGGGGTCGGGTCGGTGAAGCCGAGGTCGGAAATCCCCCGCAGCAACGAGGGGTCGAGGGTGAACTGGGAAAAACTCATCGGCACACTGCTTCTTTCTGCGGTCGCGCACGCGCTGGACGCGGCGCGAACCGTCGTGTTCGTTTCCGGCTGATTGGGGAACG
>JAKAFI010000162.1 GCA_021818005.1 Acidobacteriota bacterium
ACGCCCCGGGACCGGACGTGGCGGTCACCGCGAGGACGCCGCCCGCGGCGGCCGCCGAAAGCGCCGCGAGGCCGAGCAGGACGCGCCGCAGCCGCCGGGCCGCGGCTTCACTCCCGGCCAAGAGCGAGTCCAGCTCGTCGGCCGCCAGCACCACGATCGCGAAGATCGGGAGGATGACCCACTTCTCCGGATAGCGCAGTCCGTCGAACGCGGGCAGGACGGCGCGGGTGGCGCCCCACAGCGGCCCGTGCCGGCCGAGGGCCATCGCGGCGCCGAGGAGGGCGAGCAGGCTCCAGCCGAGGCGGCGCCGGCCCGGCCGCAGCGCCCCGGCGGCGGCCAGCGCCGTGATGAGGAGGCCCGGGTAGAGCGAGTAGATGAACGGGGATCGGCGCGTGGGGTAGAGCCCCGCGCCCCAGAAGCGGTCGAGGTCGGCGGTTTCGACGGCTCCCATCGCTCCCGGCAGCCAGAGCTCGACGAGGCGCACCGGCGGCAACGACCAACTCGCCGCGTCGGCCGGAGTCAGACCGGCCGCGCGCGCCGACCGGGCGCCCAGCCGCAGGGCGGGGACGATGACGACGGCCGCGACGGCCGCCCCGAGCACGGCCGCGCCCGCGAGCCGAGCCAGCGCCGCGGCCGCTGCCTGCTGCCGTCGGCCCGGCGCCGCAGCCGCGCTCGGGAGCTCGAGCAACGCAGCAGCCGCCGCGATGACGGCGGCGATGACGATCGTGACCGGCTCACCGCCGGCGCAGACGAGCGCGGCGCACACGGCCGCGCCGACCGTGTCCCGGCGTCCGCCGCCGCGGCCGAGCCGCACGGCGAACGCCGCCAGCGCGGGCGCCGGCGCGATCGTGAGCAGCATCGGCAAGAGGTTGGTCAGCGAGAGCGCCAGCCCGCCGAACCCCCAGGAGAGGGCGCCGACCTGGGCGGCGGGCCGCCCCAGGCCGATGGTGCGGAGGAAGAAGAGCATCGCGAGCGCCGTGCCGATGAGCGGCACGATCACCTGGAGGCGGAACGCCGCCTCCCACGGCAAGAACAGGAACAACCAGGAGAGAGGGTGGAACACGGCGTAGTGCGGGTTGGCGGCGAACTCCTGTCCCATGTTGGAGAGCGGGTTCCAGAGCGGGATCGGCCCGGCCTCGTGCCAGAGCCGCACGAGGAGCGCGCGGAACGGCCGATGGAAACTGCTAAGGTCGCGCTCGAAGAACGACTCGCCGCGGAAGATCGCGCCGAAGAAGAGGCCGGCGACGAGCAGGCCCCAGAGGACCCACGGCGCACCGGTTCGCCACGCGCCACCGGGGCGGCGGTCGTTGCGGCCGTCGCTGTTCTGGGTCGATCTCCGAGCAGCGTTCCACATGGCGACGACGGGTACCGGGGCGGAACTATAGCGCAGGTCGCGCCGCACCGGCCCCGCGCAGGCGTTCGAGGAGCCCGGCGATGTCGGCGGGGAGCGGCGCCTCGAACGTCATCGCCGCGCCGCTGGTCGGGTGCGTGATCGTGAGCTTCCAGGCGTGCAGCGCCTGGCGCGGGAACTCGCGGCACGCGGCGGCCGCGGCCGTGTCGCCGACGGCGCGCCACTGGCGGCCGGCGTACGTCTGGTCGCCGATCAGGGCGTGGCCGATGTGGGCCATGTGCACGCGCACCTGATGGGTCCGGCCGGTGACCAGGCGGCACTCGACGAGGGCGGCGCCGGCGAAGTGTTCCCGCACCCACCACAGCGTGCGCGCCGGCCGACCGCCGGGGACGACCGCCATGCGCTTCCTCTCGGACGGGTGGCGGGCGATCGGGGCGTCGACGACCCCCTCGTCGGCGTCCGGCGCGCCGTAGACGACCGCAAGGTAGCGCTTGTCGGTCGTGCGCCAGCGGAAGGAGAGCGAGAGCGCGCGGTGGGCGAGGTCGGTCTTGGCGGCGATCAGCACCCCGGAGGTGTCCTTGTCGAGCCGGTGCACGATGCCGGGCCGCTCGACCCCCCCGATCCCCGACAGGTCGTGGCAGTGGGCGAGGAGCGCGTTGACCAGCGTGCCGTCGGGGTTGCCGGCGGCCGGGTGGACGACGAGACCGGGCGGCTTGTCGATCACGATCAGCTGCTCGTCCTCGTAGAGCACCGCGAGCGGGATCGCCTGCGGGCGGACCTCCGAGGTCGTCGGCGGCGGCGGGCTCACCTCGACCACGTCGCCGGCGGCGAGGAGCTGCGCCGGCTTGCTCGGGCGGCCGTTGCGCGTGACGTGCCCCGCCTCGATCCAGCGCGTCGCCTGCGAGCGCGACCAGCCGTGCCCGGAGCCCGCGACGAAGCGGTCGAGACGCAGACCCGCCGCGTCCTCCGGCACCACCAGGCGGATCGTGGAGGGCTGGTCGCTCATCTCGAGGTGAACCGGTCAAAGGGCAAAGGGAAGAGGGGAGAGGGAAAAAGGAAGAGGGACTGCAAGACGTTCCTCGGTCGTGTCGTTGTCTTCCCTCTACCCTCTAACCTCTTCCCTCTTGACGTCTCTTTCAACTCTTCACTCTTCACTTTTCACTCTCAACTCTCAACTGCCGCCTGCTTTCGACGGGCCCAGACGAGGATGGCGACCCCGATCGGGACCATCACGCCGGCGATCGCCTGGCTCGTCGAGAGCGCGCCGCCGAGGACGAAGCCGCGGTCGGCGTCGCCGCGCAGGAACTCGATGAGGAAGCGCGCGATGCCGTAGCCGATCAGGTAGGCGGCGATCACGGTGCCGGGCCGCACGCGCCTGCGGAACAGCCAGGCGAGGAAGGCGTAGTTGGCGAGGTTGAACGCGGCCTCCAGCAGCTGCGTCGGGTAGATCGGGACGCCGAGCGGCGTCCCGGACACCTCGGCCGCGCGCGGGTCGGTGAAGACGACGCCGAGCGGCGAGCTGCACGCGCGGCCGTAGCAGCAGCCGGCGGAGAAGCAGCCGAGGCGCCCGAAGAACTGTCCGAGCGCCGCCGACGGCGCGAGCACGTCGGCGACCGAGAAGAACGGCAGCTTGTAGCGGCGGAGCAGCACGACGGCCGCCACGAGCGCGCCGATCAAGCCGCCGTAGAAGACGCCCCCCGCGCGCAGCAGGCCCAACAGGCCGGCGAACGAGGCCAGGTACGACGGGTCGGTGATCACGAGCAGGAGCTTGCTGCCGGCGAGCCCCCAGAGCACGACCCAGGCGCCGAGGTCCATCACCTTGTCGCCGGGCAGACCGACGAGCTTGGCCCGCCGGCTCGCGAGCCAAATCCCGAGCACGATGCCGGTGTACAGCAGCACGCCGTAGGTGGGGACCTGGTAGAAGCCGAGGTCAATCAGGACCGGATGCACGCTTGCTCCTCACCTGGGCGACGATCTCGGAGACGATCAGGCACGCCGCTCCGACGGTGATCGCCGAGTCGGCCACGTTGAAGGCGAACCAGTGGTGCTCGCGTCCCCCGATCGTCACGAAGAAGTCGAGGAAGTCGACGACCTCGCCGCGGACGATGCGGTCGATGATGTTGCCGACCGCGCCGCCGAGCACGAGCGCGAGGCCGACGCCGGCGAGGCCGCCCCCGTCGCTGCGTAGCAGCTGCCAGCCGACGAACGCCACGATCGCCGCGACAGCCGCCAGCAGCACCACCTGTGCGGCCGGCCCCGAGGACCCGAGGAACCCGAACGCGATGCCGCGGTTGCGCGAGTGGACGAGGCGGAAGAGGCCGGGGATCACGTCGGTCTCGTGGCCGTACGGAAGCGTCGCCACGATCCACGCCTTGGTGGCTTGATCGACGATCACGACCGCCGCGGCGATGCCGAGCGCCCGCGCGAGCCGCATCACGCCCGGTCCTTGGCCAGGGCCAGCACGACCTCGAGGCAGCGCGCGCACAGGGCGGGGTGCTCGGGGTGGCCGGCGGCCGGGAGCCGCTGCCAGCAGCGCGGGCACGGCTCGCCGTCCACCTTGCGCACGGCGAACGAGAGGCCGGGGTACGCCGCCGAGGCCACGACCGCGCCGTCGCCCGCGTCCCCGGCCCGGGAGACGATGCACAGCTCCTCCAGGGTGACCCGGGTCGCCGCCAGGTCGGCGGCGAGCGCGGCGCGGTCGCCGGCGAGGCCGAGACCAGCCTCGAGCGACTTGCCGAACTCGCCGTGCTGGCGGTGGATCTCGAGCTCCTTGTTGACCTCGTCGCGCAGCGCGAGCAGGCGGGCGAAGCGGGCGTCGGCATCGGCGTCGTCGCCGGCGTCCGCGATCGCGTCGAACGTCTCGAGCAACACCGCGCCGTGCGCGCCGGGGAGGTGCTCCCACGCCTCGTCGGCGGTGAACGCCAGCACCGGCGCCATCGCGGTCGTCAGCATGCGGGCGAGACGGTGCAGCGCGGTCTGGGCCGAGCGCCGCTCGGCCGAGGCCGGGTGCGAGCAGTAGAGGCGGTCCTTGATCACGTCGAGGTAGACCGCCGACAGATCGACGGCGCAGAAGTTGATCAGCGCGTGGTAGACGGCGTGGAACTCGAACCCCTCGTACGCCTCGCGCACGCGGCGGGCGAGCGCGCGGCCGCGGCGCAGGATGTACGCGTCGAGGGGGCGCAGCTCCCCGAGCGGCAGCGCGTCGCGGGCGGGATCGAAGCCGTTGAGGTTCGAGAGCAGGAAGCGCAGGGTGTTGCGGATCTTCCGGTAGGCGTCCGCGGCGCGCGTCATGCTCTCCTCGGAGAACGGCATGTCCTCGCGGAAGTCGACCGACGACGCCCACAGGCGCAACACGTCGGCGCCGAACTTCGCGGTCACGTCGAGCGGCGAGACCGCGTTGCCGAGCGACTTCGACATCTTCTTGCCGGCGGCGTCGAGGACGTGGCCGTGCACCAGCACGGCGCGGTACGGCGCCGCCCCGTGGGTCACGACGCCGACCAGGAGCGACGACTGGAACCAGCCGCGGTACTGGTCGTGCGCCTCGAGGTAGAGGTCGGCCGGCCACGAAAGCCCGGGGAAGCGCCCGTTGTCGCAGACGGCGAGGTGCGAGGCGCCCGAGTCGAACCAGACGTCGAGGATGTCGCGTTCCTTCTCCCACGCCGTGCCGCCGCACTTCGGGCAGGTCAGGCCGGCGGGGGCGAAGTCGGCGACGGGTCGCGCATACCAGGCGTCGGCGCCCTCGGCGGCGAACAGCTCCTCGACGCGGGCGAAGAACGCCCGCGCCGCGTCGCGGTCCGCGCCGTCCGGCCACACCGCGCGGCACGACTCGTTGGCGCAGACCAGCACCGTGATCGGCGAGCCCCAGCGCCGCTGCCGCGAGACGCACCACTCGAACCGGTTCTCGACCATGCCGTGGATGCGCGCCTGTCCCCACTGCGGCAGCCACGAGACGCGGTCGATCTCCGCCAGCGCCCGCGCCCGCAGGTCGATGCGCGCGTGCGGCGCCGCCTCGGGGGTGAGGGCGATGAAGTACTGCTCGGTGGCCCGGAAGATCACCGGGTTGTGGCAGCGCCAGCAGTGCGGGTATTCGTGCTCACCCTGGCCCGCGGCGAGCAGCGCGCCGGCCGCGGCCAGCGCCTCGGTGACCCGCGGGTTGGCGTCGAAGACGTGCACGCCGGCGAGCTGGGCCACCTCGGCGGTGTAGCGCCCGCCGTCGTCGAGCGGCGACACGATCGGGAGGCCCTCGACCTTGCCGGTGCGGAAGTCGTCCTCGCCGTGCCCCGGCGCGGTGTGCACGAGGCCGCTGCCGGTGTCGAGCGTCACGTACTCGGCCGGCACGATGACGAACGCCTTCGTTCCCTCGGGGAGCGCGGCGCGCAGGCCCGGCGCGAGCGGGTGCCGGTAGGCGAGGCCGACGAGCGCCGCCCCCTTGACCCGGCCGGCCTCCCTCCCGTGCAGCCCGGCGGCGGCGAGCACGGCCGGGGCGAGCGCCGCGGCGGTCACCAGGCCGCCGCGCTCGCTGTCGAGCAGCACGTACTCCGCCTCCGGCTGCACGGCGATCGCGAGGTTGGACGGGATCGTCCACGGCGTCGTCGTCCAGATCACGAACGCGACGTCGCCACCGCCGCCGGCGCCGAACGTCGCGCGCACCGCGGCGGGGTCCGCGGCCGGGAACGCGACCGTGATCTCGGGATCGGTGCGCGGCGCGTACTCGAGTTCGGCCTCGGCGAGGGCGGTGCGGCACTGCCAGCACCAGCGGATCGCCTTGCGCTCGCGGTAGAGCAGGCCCTGCTCGACGACGCGGCCGAGCGCGGCGGCGATGTCGGCCTCGTAGCGCGGCGACATCGTCAGATACGGGTTGTACCAGGTGCCGATCCCGCCGAGGCGGCGGAACTCCTCGCGTTGCACCGCGACGAAGCGCTCCGCGTACTCGCGGCACGCCGCGCGCACCTCCAGGTCGGACATCGCCAGCTTGCGACCGCCGAGCTCGCGATCCACCTTCTGCTCGATCGGAAGGCCGTGGCAATCCCAGCCGGGGACGAACGGTACGTCGAAGCCGAGCATCGCCCGCGAGCGCACGACGAAGTCCTTGAGGATCTTGTTGAACGCCGTCCCGAGGTGGATGTGCTCGTTGGCGTACGGCGGGCCGTCGTGGAGGAGGAAGCGCGGCGCCCCGACGCGCGCCGCGCGCAGCCGTCCGTAGAGGTCGTCGTTCTCCCAGCGCGCCAGCCGTTCCGGCTCGCGGCGAGCGGCGTCCGCGCGCATGGGAAAGTCGGTGGCGGGAAGGTTCAGCGTCTCCTTGTACATGCCGTGCCCCTTCGCGTCCGCGCCGGGGGCGATCCCGGCGCGAAACACCCAACCCTACGCACGATGCTCGGCCCCGTCAAGCGGGACGAGGTTCTCGACCTGCTCGAGCACCTGCTGCAGCGAGAACGGCTTGGTGATGTAGGCCGCGGCGCCCAGCTCGCGCCCGCGGCGGACCTCGGCCGCGAGAGCGTGGGCCGTGAGGAACACCACCGGGGTGCGGCAGTGGCGCGGATCGTCGCGCAGCCGCTCGGCGAGCTGGAAGCCGGTCATCGGGGCGCCGAGCGAGACGTCGAGGATCAGACAGTCGACCGCCCCGTCGCCGAGGACCGTGAGCGCCTCGTC
>JAKAFI010000163.1 GCA_021818005.1 Acidobacteriota bacterium
CTCGACCTGCTGGTGCAGTGCGGCCTGGCGCGCAAGTCGCGCCTCGGGCGCGAGCACTACGTCTACGAGCGCGTGACGCCGGGCAAGCGGCACGACCACATGGTGTGCACCGGCTGCGGCAAGATCATCGAGTTCTACGACTCCGACCTCGACGAGCGCCAGCGCGAGGTGTGCATGGAGCACGGCTTCCGCCCCACCTTCTACAGCCTGCAGATCCAGGGGCTGTGCGCCGAGTGCCAGGACAGCGAGTGATCAGCTAGAGGCGTCAAAGGGCAGAGGGTAGAAGGTAGAAGGTAGAAGAACGACGAAGACCGGGTGTTCCTGTCTTCCCTCTTCCCTCTTTCCTCTACCCTCTCACCTCTTCCCTGACCATCTGCAACTCTCCGCCCGTCACTCCGCAGGGGCCTAGCTGAAGCGGACGCGGGCGAAGCGGCGCTTGCCGACCTGCACGAGGTGGACGCTGCCGGCGGCGGCGGCGAGCGTCGCGAACGGGTCGCGCACCGTCTCCCCCTCCACCTTGACGCCGCCCTGCTGCAACAGCCGCCGCGCCTCCGCGTTGCTCGGGGCGAGCGCGGCCAGCACCAGCACCTTGCCGATCGGCAGCGGCTCGGCCGCGGCGGGCAGCGCGATCTCGGCGACCTCGTCGGGGACCTCGCGCTTCTGGTGCACGGTGCGGAAGTGCGCCTCGGCGGCCGTCGCGGCGTCGGCGCCGTGGAAGTCGGCGGTGACCGTGCGCGCGAGGTCGAACTTCACGTCCATCGGGTGGCGCGCGCCGCTCGCGGCCGCCTTCTTGAGCGCCTCGATCGCGGCCGGGGTGCGGTCGGTGCACAGCGTCCAGTAGCGCCACATCAGGGCGTCGGAGATCGACATCAGCTTGCCGAACATCTCCTCCGGCGGGTCCTCGACCGCGACGTAGTTGCCGAGCGACTTCGACATCTTCTCGACGCCGTCGAGCCCCTCGAGGAGCGGCAGCGTCATCACGATCTGCGGCGGCAGGCCGAGCTTCCCCATCAGGTCGCGGCCGACGAGCAGGTTGAAGAGCTGGTCGGTGCCGCCGAGCTCGACGTCGGCCTTGAGCGCCACCGAGTCGTACGCCTGCGCCACCGGGTAGAGCAGCTCGTGCAGCGAGATCGCCTCCCCGGCCGCGAGGCGCTTGGCGAAGTCGTCGCGCTCGAGCATCTGCGCCAGCGTCACCCGCGCCGTCAGGCGGATCCACTCCTCGCTCGAGAGCGCGCCGAGCCAGCGCGCGTTGAAGTCGATCACCGTCGCGTCCGGGTCGAGGAGCTTGAAGATCTGCCGCTTGTACGTCTCGGCGTTGGCCGCGACCTGGTCGCGGGTGAGCTGCGGCCGCGTCGCCTTCTTGCCGGTGGGGTCGCCGATCATGCCGGTGAAGTCGCCGATGAGGAAGACGACGCGGTGGCCGAGCTGCTGGAAGTGGCGCATCTTGCGGATCACGACCGCGTGGCCGAGGTGGAGGTCGGGGGCGGACGGGTCGAACCCGACCTTGACCGTGAGCGGCCGCTTCGCGCGCGCGGCGGCCACCAGGCGGGCCTCGAGGTCCTCGGGGCGCACGACGTCCACGCACCCCTTGAGCAGGAGGTCCATCTGCTCCTTGATCGCCGGCGTTCCCACACCCATGCCGCCTCCCCGGCCCGCGGAGCGCTCAACCCCGGGGCGGGCGGGATTTTCGCACACCGGGCTTGGCCGGCTTCTCCGGCGGCGCGATGCCGCGCGCGTAGCGGGTCAGCGCGTCCCACGCCGGGAGCGCGGCGAGGACCTTGCCGACCTCGGGCGCGCCGGTGGAGAGCAGCTCCGGCTCGGTCGGCACGACCGGGAGGAAGACGGCGGCCGCTCGCCGCGCCGTCGCCTCGGCGGGGTCGCCGTAGAACACCGCCAGCAGCTCGCGCGCGGCGGTCGTCACCTCACCGGCCGAGGCGGGACGGCGCACGCCGCGCCAAGCGCCGCTCAGGCTGGCGTCGAGCGCCGGCACGTGCGCGCCGCCGCTGCCGCCGACGGTGAGCACGAGCCGCCCCGGGGGCGCGAGCAACGCGGAGACGATCCCGGGTTGCTGCGCGAGACGGTCGCGCAGCAGCTGGCCGGCGACGAGGCCGGCGACGGTCGGGGGCAGGTCGACGACGGCGGCCAGCTGCGGCGCCTCGCCGGTCACGGTCCAGTTGAGGCCCGGCTGGCCGCCGGCGACGCCGGTGGTCACGCCGGCCGACGGGATGCTGCCGAAGAACTTGCCGACGGCCTCGCCGCCGAGCTCGACGTCGGCCGGCAGCGCCAGCGCGATCGAGAACGCTTCCGCCGCCGGCGTGTCCGTCAAGCCGAGGCCGCGCATCACCGCGGCCTCGAGGTCGTCGTGCGCGGCCGGCCGCACCGCGGTCGCGGCCTCGCTCATGCGCTCGAGGACGTCGGTGATCGCCGCGGTCGGCGCCGCGACCGCCACGCCCGTGACCCCGGCGAAGTCGACCTGCGTCGCAGCCCAGCCGCGCCGCTCGGCGGCGGCGGCCGTCGCCGCCGCGACCTCGCGGCCGGCGCGCGGCGCGATGTTGCCGAGGGCGAGCGCCACGACGCCGACCTCGCCCGGGACCCAGCGCACCTGGACGACGGCGCCGTTGCCGAGCGTCTGCCGCGCCTCGTCGCGCGGCCGCTGCTCCCGCTCCCACACGGTGGCGGCCCCGGCCCGCCCGCCGAGGATCTCGCGGGCGAGCTCGCCGAGCGCAGCGCCGTCGAGGGCGGGCACGGCGAGCATGCCGGCGACCTCGCCGCCGAGGGCGAGCCGCTCGGCGAGGTCACGCGCCACCGGCGCGCCGTGCACGGCCGCGGCGACGGCCTCCGCCTGACACGCGGCGAGCGCGCGCGCGACCTCCTCGGCGCTGGGCGGCGTCGCGGCGAGCGCCGCCACCCGCTGCCGCAGGCGGCGCAGGAGCGCGTGCGGGTGCTCGTCGCCGGCGTCGAGCCGCACGACCAGGCGCGGGCACCCGCCCTGCAGCTGGATCTGGGTGTCGGTGCCGGGGAACGCCGCGGCGAGGTCGGTCCGCACCAGCGCGAGCAGGGCGGGGACGAGGTCGGTGCGGGGGTCGTCGACGGGAGGGAGGGCGTAGGCGACCTCGACGCGGTCCTTGCCGCCGAGCTTCACCTCGAGGCCGCCGTCGGCGAGCACGCAGGCGCCGCGCGGCGGCGCCCACGACGGCACGCCGTCGAGACCGGCGAACGCGTCCTGGAGGTCGCGCAGCGGCAACGGTCCGAGCGCGACCACCGACCCGGCGCCGGAGCCGAGCGCGTGCGCGAGCTCGCCCAACGCCTGCGCCGCGAGCAGCGACGGCACGGTGACGCTCCACAGCTGGACGTCGGGCCGCGGCCGCACCTCGACCGGGAACCCCGCGAGCGCGGCCGGGGCGGCGGTGCCGGGCGGCACGACCGCGGCGAGGTGCTCGACGTCGCCGCCGGCGAACTGGACGACCGCGACGGGGACGTCGCGCGCCGTCCGCCATGAGCTGGTGACCTGCGCGCTCGCCGGGAGCGCCGCCAGGAGCAACGCGCCGGTGATCCAGGTGGGCTTGCCCATGCCTCTATCATAGCGATCATGCAACGCTTCGCACCGCTGTCGCCGCGCGTCGTGGCGCTCTCGTGGGGCGCGGCGCTGCTCGTCTGGCCGCTCGCGTGGCTGCTGCTCGCCGTCGCGCAGGGGGCCGGCACGGTGATCGCCGGCGGCGGCTGGATCGGCGTGTCCGTGCCGCTCGGCGCCCACCCGTGGGGTCTGGTCAACGAGCCGACCGTCGCCTTCGCGATCTCGCGCTCCGCCCTGTTCCTGTACTGGCTCGCGCCGCCGCTGCTCGCGCTCGCCGTCGCGGTGGTGGTTCCGACGGTGCTGCCGGTGCCGCCGGGGTGGCTGGCGGAGGTGGCGGTGTTCCAGCTCGCGGCCGCGAGCGCGGTGCTCGGGCTCGGCTGGGCGGCGCGGCTGGGAGCGATCGACGGCCCGGCGGCCGGGCTCGAGCGCTTCTGGGCGGTGTCGCCTGCGCTCTTCGAGTCGGTGTCGGCGCTGCTCGGGGCGATCGCGGTCCAGCCCGCCGTGGCGCGCCTGACCGCGCACCTGTGGGGGGAGCCGGGCGGCCCGCGGCGCGGGCGGCGGCTCCTGGCCGTCGCGGTCCACATCTTCCCCCCCGCGCTCGTCTGGCTCGCCGCGACGGTGGCGCTGGGGTGGGCCGTCCCGCCGGTCGCGCTGCTCGGCGCCGCCGCGGTCCTGGCCGGCGCGCTGTTCGCGGGCTGGCACTGGATGCCGCGCTCGCCGCTCCACCCCCGCCCCGAGCTGACGGTGCGGCGGGTGGTGTCGCTGTGGGTGGTGGCGGTCGTCGTGTTCGGCGCCGCGGTCTGGGCCGGGGCGCCGCGCCGCGGTCACGGCGTCGCGCTGGTGTGGGGGGTGCCGGGGATGACGAACAACGTCCGCACCGGCATGGCCGTCGTCCGCCTCACGCCGCCCCCCGCCCCGAAAACACCGCCGGCACGGTGAGCGCCATGATCTTGGTGTCGAGCCACAACGACCAGTGGTCGATGTAGGCGAGGTCGAGCTCCATCCAGGTGGCGAAGTCGAGGTTGGAGCGCCCGGAGATCTGCCACAGGCAGGTGATCCCCGGCTTCATCGCCAGGCGGCGGCGCTGCCACGGCTCGTACTGCTCGACCTCCTCGGGGATCGGCGGCCGCGGCCCGACGAGCGCCATGTCGCCGCGCAGCACGTTGACGAGCTGCGGCAGCTCGTCGAGCGAGGCGCGCCGGAGCAGGCGGCCGACCCCGGTGACGCGCGGGTCGGCCGGCGCCTTGAACACCGGGCCGTCCATGACGTTGAGGTGCTCGACCTCGGCGCGCATGCGGTCGGCGTTCTCGACCATGGTGCGGAACTTGAGCAGCACGAACCGGCGCCCGTGTAGGCCGCAGCGCACCTGGCGGTAGAGCACCGGGCCGCGCGAGCCGAGGCGCACGGCGGCCGCGATGACCAGCCACAGCGGCGCGAGCAGCAGCAGCGCCGCCGCCGCGAAGGCCACGTCGACGACCCGCTTGACGAACAGCGCGAACGGCGCGATCGGGGAGGTCGCGAACGTCAGCAGCGGGATGCCGTTGAGCGCCTCGACCTCGACGTGCGGGCGCAGGTGCGGGAACGGCCGCAGCGCGACCCGCACGCGCACGCCGAGCTCCTGGCAGCGCAGCAGCACCGGCTCGAGCTCGCCGAGCTGGCGGGTGGGGACGGCGAGCACGACCTCGTCCACGACCTCGCGCGCGAGGCGCTCGAACAGGTCGGCGACGCCGCCGACGAGCGGGAAGCCGCCGGTCTGCGGGGACGCGCAGCCGTCGGCGTCCACCAGCCCGAGCAGGCGCAGGCCCCAGGCGCGGTGCGCCGTGACCTGGTGCGCGACCGCCACCGCCTCATCGCCGCAGCCGACGACGACGACGACCCGCTCCGGCGCCTCGGCGAGCTTGCGGCCGAGGGCGGTGCGCCGTTCGAAGATGCGCGCGGCGGCCAGCACGACGCCGTTGATGACGCCGAACAGGAGGAGGAACGGGCGCGAGATGAACTCCAGGCGCAGGAGGTAGCCGGCCGCGGCGATGACGAGGACGCCGAGGAGCGCGACACGCATCTCCTTGAACGCCTCGCGGCGCAGCGACAGCACCTCGCCCGGCGCCGCGAGGCGGTGCGCCGCGAGCAGCAGCATCCACAGCGGCAGCACGACCGCGAGCAACGGCAGGTAGTCGGCGAGCGGGTACAGGCCGCCGGGGAAAAGCTCCGGCCACACCCGCGGCAGGACGTGCGAGCGCAGCTGGTGGGCGAGCAGGAAGCTGCCGGTCGTGAGGGCGACGTCGAGCAGCAGGCGGCGGTAGGCGATCAGGCGCGCCGGCTCGCGGAGCACATCCCCTCCAGCAGCCGCTCGTAGGCGGCGGCGACGTCGTCCCAGCGGTAGCGCTCGGCCACGCGGGCGCGGGCGGCGCGCCCCAGCCCGGCGAGGCGCTCCGGCGCCGCGAGGAAGGCGGCGAGCGCGGCGGTGAGGCCGCCCTCGGCGGCGAACGTGAACGGCACGCCGGCGCCCCCCGCGACCTCGCGGTTCGGCATGTTGTCGAGAAAGAACACCACGCGTCCGGCTCCCATCGCTTCTACGAGCGCCGGGTGCGTTCCGCCCACCTCGGTGGCGTGGATGTAGGCGCGGGCGTGGAAGAGGAGCTGGCGGTACTCGTCGCCGTACACCGGCCCGGCGAGCACGACGCGCGGGTCGGCCTCGGCGAGGCGGTGGACGCGGCGGGTGAGCTCGTGCGCGTACGGGGCGCCGCCGACGAGCACGAGCGGGGCGTCGCCGGGAACGTCGCGGTAGGCGGCGACGACGCGGTCGGGGTTGTTCTCGGGCTCGAAGCGGGACACGTAGAGAAGGTAGCCTCCGTCGGTCAGATCGAGGCGGCGCAGCGCCGCGTCGCCCGCCGGGTACGGCAGGTCGCCTCCGTACGGGATCATCGTCGAGGCGCGCCGCCACGCCCGCCGGTAGTAGCGCTGGATCACGGCGGCGTCGGTCACCACCTCGTCCGCCCAGCGCGCCGACCACCGCTCACAGAGGCGATAGTACGCCCGCCCCAGCGCGCCCCACTTGCGCCGCTTGCGCTCGAGCCCGTCGACGTTGAGCGCGACCGGGAGGCCGCGGGCGTGTAGCAGCGGGATGAACGGTGCGTTGGCGGCGTTGCACAGCAGCACCGCGTCGTAGCGCCGCCGGCCGGCGTCGAGGCTCGAGAGCAGGGTGTGGGAGAGCGTCTCCAACGTCTTGGCGCGCAGTGCGGGGAGGGTGCGGACGCGGGCGCCGCGGTGGAGCTCCACCCCGGGGACCGCGGTGTGGGCGCGGGTGTAGACGGTGACCTCGTGGCCGGCCGCCGCCAGGCGCGCCGCCAGCTCCTCGGCGAACGTCTCGAAGCCGCCGTAGCGGGCCGGGATGCCGCGCGTGCCG
>JAKAFI010000164.1 GCA_021818005.1 Acidobacteriota bacterium
CGCCTTCAGCCCAGCCAGCCGGCGAGGTGCTGCGCCAACGTCAGCGCCGCGACCGCGGCAGTTTCGGCGCGCAGCGTTCGCGGCCCCAGCGGTAGCCCCGCGAACCCCGCCGCCCGCACCGCCGCACGCTCCTCGTCGGTGAGACCGCCCTCCGGCCCGACGAGCACGGTCATCCCGTCCGCCCCGGCCGCGAACGGCTCCGGCATCGGCGCGCCCGCCGCGGCGACGAGGCACGCGCCGCGCGCGCCGGCCGCGAAGCTTGAGAGCGGCGTAGGCTCGCCCACGCGCGGCGGCCGCGAGCGGCCGCACTGGGCGACCGCCGCGTCGGCGAGACGCTGCCAGCGCTCGACGCGGGCGGCGTGGCGGCCTCCCTGGACACGCGCGGCCAGCACGGGAACGATCGCGGTGGCGCCGAGCTCGGTCGCCTTCTCCACGGCCCAGTCGAACGCCTGCGTGTGCAGCGCGGCGAGGCCGAGCACGAGCGGGGCCGGCGGCTCGCCGCGGCCGTGCTCGACCCGCTCGACCTCGACCACGCATGCGGCCCCGTCCCAGCGCGCGAGCGTCCCCACCCCGACCGTCCCGGCGAGGTCCAGCACCTCGACCGGGTCGCCGGGCGCGACGCGCGTCACGCGGGCGTGGTGCGCGGCCTCCGCCGGCACGCGGATCTCACCGACGGCGATCTCGGCGCCCGCCACGACGAGCCTGGTCACGCTCATCGGGCCGCAGCCGCTCCGCTCGAGTCGGTGCGGTGCCCTGTGCCCTGCGCCCGGTGCCCTGCCCGGCACACCAGCCCCACCCACTCCTCGAGCTCGCGCCCGTGCTCGATCGTGAAGCCGCAGCGCTCCAGCTCCTCCTCGGTCGGGGCGAGCTGGTCGGCCATCAGGCCGGAGAGCAGCAACCGCCCGCCCGGGGCGAGCTGCGCGCGCAGATCGGCGAGCAACGGCTGCGCCTCGGCCGGGATCAGGTTGGCAAGGATGAGGTCGAACGCCGGCCGCGGCCGCAGCGCCCTCGTCGAGCCGGCGAACAGCGCCACAGGGAGCCGCTGCGGCTGCACCGCCACGGTCTGGCGGGCGATGCAGACCGCCTCGACGTCGATGTCGAACCCCACGACCGCCGCGGCCCCGAGGGCACGGGCAGCCAGCGCGAGGATCCCGGATCCGGTGCCGACGTCGAGCACACGCCGCCCGGCGAGCGGCAGCTCTTCCATCATGAGGAGGACGAGCTGGGTGGACTCGTGCGAGCCGCTGCCGAACGCCTGCCGCGGCTCGACGACGAGGTGGGTTCGGCCCGGCGGCGGCGGCGTCGGCGCCGACGGGTGGGGATCGACCCAGAAGGTGGCCCCGATCGCGCGCGGGACGGCGTGCCGCCGGTACTCGGCGAGCCAGTCCTGCTCGGCGAAGCGGCCGGTGCCGACCTCGCGCGCGCCCAGCGCCGCCAGCCCCTGGCCCACGGCTCCCAGCGCGCCCGCCTCGGCCTCGGTCACGAACACCGTCACCGCGATCTCGGCGCCCGCGTTCTCGACCTGACACCCGAGCACCGGCCAGCGCTCGAGCGCGCCGGCGAGCTCGTCCTCGGCCGCGGCCGGGAGGCGACAGGTGACGGTGTGGTACCCCGCGGTCAACCGCTGCCCTCGATCAGGTCGCGAACGCGGCGGAAAACGCCGGGCCGGTCGCCCTCTTCGGCGACGACCGCCTCGACCAGCTCGCGCTGCTTGGCCGTGAGCTTGCGCGGCACGGTCACCTGCAGGTGAACCACGAGGTCGCCGCGACCGGAGTGCTGCAGCCGCCGCAACCCCTTGCCGCGCAGGACCACGGTGTCGCCCGGCTGCGCCCCGGCGGGCACTTTGAGCTTCGCCGTCCCGTCGAGCGTCGGCACCTCGAGCTCTGCGCCCAGCGCCGCCCGGAAGGCGGAGATCTCCTGTTCGAGGTGGAGGTTCGCGCCGTCGCGGACGAACAGCTCGTGGGGTTCGACCCGCACGACGACGTACAGGTCGCCGGCCGGTCCGCCGCGCAGCCCGGCCTCGCCCTCGCCGACGAGGCGCAGCCGGGTGCCGTCCTCGATCCCGGCCGGGACCGTGACCTTGAGCTGCCGCCGGCGCTCGACGCGGCCGGCGCCGCGGCACTCCGGGCACGGGTTCGAGATCACCTTGCCGGCGCCGCCGCAGTGTGGGCACGGGCGCACCATGGTGAAGAACCCCTGGCTGACGCGGACCTGGCCGCGCCCGCCGCAGCTGCGGCAGGTGTCCGCCTTGGCGCCGGGGGCGAGGCCGCTGCCGTCGCAGGCGCTGCAGCTTTCCTCCCGTGGAACCGTGAGCACCCGCTCGACGCCGGCCGCCATCTCGGCGAACGAAATCGTGATCGCGGTGCGGAGGTCGGAGCCGCGGTCGGGCCCGGTCCGGCGCCGGCCGCCGCCGAAGAAGCCTTCGAACCCGAAGAGGTTGCCGAGGATGTCGGCGAAGTCGCCGAACACCGAGGAGTCGAAGCCGGTGAACGGCTGCTCGCCGAGACCGGCCGGCCCGAAGCGGTCGTAGCGTGCCCGCTTGTCGGCGTCGGAGAGGACCGCGTACGCCTCCGACGCCTCCTTGAACATCTCCTCGGCCTGGGCGTCCCCGGGGTTGCGGTCGGGGTGGTACTTCACCGCGAGCTTGCGGTACGCCGACTTGATCTCCTCGCGTGACGCGCCGCGCGCGACACCGAGCACCTCGTAGTAGTCGCGCGTGCTCACGATTTGCCGCCTCCGTCGCTGGGGGCACCGCCGAGGCCGGAAAGGAAGCGGGAAGGATCGATCAGCATGACCTCGGTCAGGTGACGGGCGGCGCCGTGCACCGCCTCGATCGCCTCGGTGAGGACGTCGGCTTCCTCCGCGTCCAGCATGCGCCGGCCGTGCTCGAGCGCGCCCTTCACCTTCTCGGCGATCGGAGCCTCAAGCAGAGAGCCGAACTCCTTGAACACCCTCTCGTTGGTGTACAGGAGCCCTTCCAGCCGGTTGCGCAGCAGCCGGAGCTCGCGCCGCCGCACGTCGTCCTTGCGCATCCGGTCGGCCTCGGAGATCATCCGGTCGATCTCTTCCTTGCTCAGGCCCCCGGCGGGGTTGACCTGGATCGACTGCTCGCGGCCAGTGGCGAGATCGCGAGCGGTGACCTGCACGATGCCGTTCGAGTCGATCGCGAACGTGACCTCGATCTGCGGCACGCCACGGGGCGCGGGCGGGATGCCGACCAGCTCGAACCGCCCGAGCGCCTTGTTCTCGACCGAGAGCTCGCGCTCGCCTTGTAGGACGTTGATCTCGACCGAGTGCTGGTTGTCGGTCACGGTGGTGAAGATCTGCGACTTGCGCGTGGGGATCGTGGAGTTGCGCTCGATCAGCTTGGTGAACAGCCCGCCGCGCGTCTCGATGCCGAGCGAGAGCGGCGTGACGTCGAGCAACACCAGGTCCTTGATCTCGCCGAGCACGATCCCGCCCTGGATCGCCGCACCCACGGCGACGACCTCGTCGGGGTTGATCTCGCGCGAAGGGGTCCGGCCGAAGAACTCGGCGACCGCGCGCGCGACGAGCGGCATGCGCGTCTGCCCGCCGGTCAGGATGACCTGCTGCACCTGCTCGGGCTTCAGTCCGGCGGCCTCGAGGGCGTTGCGGCACGGGTCCAGCGTCGAGCGCACGAGGTCGCCTACGAGCTCCTCGAGCTGCTCACGCGTGAGGGCGTGGTTGAGGTGCAGTGCCTGCGTCCCATCGGTGGCGATGAACGGCAGCGAGATGTTGGCGATCTGAGCGGTGGACAGCTCGCACTTCGCCGCCTCGGCCGCCTCCTTGAGGCGCTGCATCGCCATGCAGTCGCCGCGCAGGTCGACCTTCGTCTCCTTGAGGAAGCGGTCGAGCAGGAACTCGATGATGCGGGCGTCGAAGTCCTCGCCGCCGAGGAACGTGTCGCCGGCGGTGGACTTCACCTCGTACAGCCCCTCCCCGATCTCGAGGATGGAGATATCGAACGTCCCGCCGCCGAGGTCGAACACCGCGATCGTCTCGCTGCCGCCGCGCCCGAACCCGTAGGCGAGCGACGAGGCGGTCGGCTCGTTGATGATGCGCAGCACCTCGAGCCCGGCCAGCGTCCCCGCGTCCTTCGTCGCCTGCCGCTGCGAGTCGTCGAAGTACGCCGGCACGGTGATGATCGCCTGCGTCACCTCCTCGCCCAGCGACGTCTCGCAGAACTCCTTGATCTCGCGCAGGATAAACGAGGAGATCTCCTGTGGGGAGTGCATCTTGTCGCCGATCTGGACGTAGGCGTCGCCGTTGGGCGCCTCGACGATCCCGTACGGGACGATGGTGCGCGCGCGCTGCACCTCGGGCGTGTTGTACTTGCGTCCGATCAGGCGCTTCACCGCGTAGACCGTGTTGCGCGGGTTGGTCAGCGCCTGTCGCCGTGCGATCTGGCCGACCAGCAACTCGCCGTCCGCCGCGCGCCCGACGACCGACGGGGTGGTCCGCGCACCCTCGCGGTTCGGGACGACGACCGGGCGGGCGCCCTCGACGACCGCGACACACGAGTTCGTCGTACCGAGGTCGATTCCGATGATCTTAGCCATTGGTCCCCTCGAAGCTCTCGCCGGCGCCGCCCGGCGACGCCGAACCCGCCGGCACGGCGACGATCACCAAGGCGGGACGGAGCAGACGCTCGCCGAGGAGGTAGCCCTTTTGCAACACCTGGACCACCGTCGGCTCGGTGACTCGCGCATCCTCGTTGCGGGAGATCGCCTCGTGCCGCGCCGGATCGAACGGCTGATCGATCGGATCGACCTCCGTCAACCCGTGACGCCCGAGCACGTCCCTGAACTGTCGGACCACCAGCTCGACGCCCTCGCGCAGGCCGCCGTTGCCGCCGCCAGGAGCCGCCAGCGCGCGCTCCAGGTTGTCGAGGACCGGCAGACATTCGCGCAGCAGCTCGGCGTTGGCGAAACGCCGGAACTCCGTCATCTCCCGCTCCTGCCGCTTGCGGTAGTTGTCGAAGTCCGCGAGCTTGCGCAGGTACAACTCGCGGAACCGGGAGATCTCCTGCTGCAGGTTGCCGAGCTCCTCCTGCAACGCGTCCCTGTCGGAGGTGGGCTCCGGCCCCGTCTCGACGGCGCCGTCCGCGACATCGACCCCCATCTCCGACGCTTCCTCCGGCGGCTGACGCCGCTCCTCGTCGCTCATCCGGCCCCTCCCGGCTCACCGCCGGCCCCAGTGAGATACTGGCCAATATAGTTCACGATCGGAATGATACGGTGGTAGTCCATGCGCTTGAGGCCGACCACGCCGATCAGCCCCTGCTCCCCGCTGCGGCGCTGGAACGACGAGACGATCAACCCGAGGTCGCTCCCGCCCATGAGCGTGAACTCCGATCCGAACAGCACCAGGGGACCGGACGCCGCGACGAAGTCGTTGAGCAGGGCGAGCAGCGCGGCCTTGTCGGCCAGCGCCGCCAGCAGCCGGCGCACGGCGTCGAACTGACCGGGCGCGGCGCGCTCCAGCAAGCGGCTCGCACCCTCGACGAACACCTCGCCGCCGGTCACCGGCTCGACCGCCACCGCGCGCCGGCCGAGCGCCACCACGCCGGCGAGCAACTCGTCCGCCTGAGCGCGCTCCTCGAGCATGAGGGCGAGCAGCCGGCTGCGGATCTCCTGTAAGGTCAAGCCCGCGAACGAGCCGGTGCAGTAGTTCGAGATCCGTTCGAGCTCGGCCGGGGCGAAGTCACGCTCGAGAGCGAGCAGGCGCGAATCCACGAGCCCCCCGGCGGTCACCACCACCGCCAGGACCCTCTCGGCGGCGACACGGAGGAAGTGGATCGCCTGCACGGTGGCCTGTTGCGTCGCCGGCGCCACCGCCATCCCCACCTCGGCGGTGACGTCGGCGAGGACGCGGCTGGCCTGCGCCAGAACCTCGTCGAGCGGACCTCCGGGCGAGAGCATCGCCCGCAGCCGGCGCTCGTCGCGGTGGGGCAACGCGACCCGCTGCAGCAACCTGTCGATGTAGAGACGGAAACCGAGGTCCGAGGGGATCCGGCCCGCCGAGGTGTGGGGCTGGAGAAGGAACCCGTGCCGCTCGAGATCGGCCATCACGTTGCGCAGCGACGCCGGAGACAGCCCGGTGCGCGAGGCGCGCGCCAGCGTCGCCGAGGCGACCGGTTCGCCGTCGGCGAGGTAGAGCTCGACCAACTCGCACAGAATGTCCCGCTCGCGCTCAGAAACGGTGTCCTTCATAAGGTCTGTTTCCGCTCCGGGGAAACCACCCCCGGGCGTCCATACTCTATCATGATCACATGCCCTCTCAATGGTTTCTCGTGGGTGCCGGGCGCTGCGGAGTGCAGCTCGCCCGCGCGATCCGGACGGCCGGACTGGCGCTGGTCGGCGTCGAGGTGCACTCGGCGCGCGGCCGCGCGCGCGTCCGGCGCGCGCTGCCGGGGGTGCGTGCCGTCGCCTCGGGCGAGCCGCTCCCGCCGGCCGACGCGATCCTCGTCGCGGTGCCGGACTCGGCGATACCGGGGTGCGCCGCGCGACTTGCACCGCTTCTGCACGCCTCCACGACGGTCGTGCTCCACACCTCGGGCCTGGCCACCGCCGAGGCGCTTGCGCCGATCGCGCGAAGCGGCCGATCCGTCGGGTCGCTCCACCCGCTGGTCAGCTTCCCGTCGGCCACCGGCCCGCTCGTCAACCTGCGCGGGGCCGTGGCGACGGTGGAGGGTAACCTCGCGGCCGTGCGCGCGGCCCGGCAACTCGCGGCGGCGCTGGGGATGCGTCCGATCCGGATCGCCGCGGCTGCCAAGCCGGCCTACCACGCCGCGGCCGCGCTCGCTGCCAATATGACTCACGTGCTGGTGGCGACCGCGGCGAGCACGCTGAGGGAGGTCGGCTTCTCGCGCCGCGCCGCCGCGGCGGCGCTGGGCCCGCTGGTCGCAGGCTCGACCGCGGCCGCGCTGTCGGCGCGCGGGATGGAGA
>JAKAFI010000165.1 GCA_021818005.1 Acidobacteriota bacterium
TGACCTGAAACACCGAGTTGGCCACCTGGCCGTTGGCCCGCCCCCCGGCGCGCGCGGTCACCAGGTACACGCCGTACGACATCGTCCACAGCGCCTTCGGGTCGATCCCCATCGTTCACCTCCGCGGCGACCGCGCAACGTGCCGGCGTGTGCTGGACGATTGTGCGCCTTCCCTCGCCGCAGGTCCATGCTTGGCGAACCCTTGGACAGTGAATGGTTGAAAGTGAAGAGTGAAGGGTCAGGGACCGGGAAAGGGGAGAGGGAAGACGAAAGACGAAAGACGAAAGACGAAAGACGAAAGACGAAAGACGGACAACATCTCGTCCCCCCTCTTTCCTCTGCCCTCTACCTTCTCCCTTCTACCTTCTTACCCTGGCTGAGCCCCGAGCCCCGAGCCCCGAGCCCCGGTCCCTGTGCGTCCCACGCCCGCCGGCGGTGGTAGACTTTGCGGTCCTGGAGGGTTGGTGCTCGAAGCGATCTCCGACCGACTGCAAAAAGTCTTCAAGACCCTGCGCGGCGAGGGGCATCTGACCGAGAAGCACGTGGACGACGCGCTCGCGGAGATCCGGCGCGCCCTGCTCGGGGCCGACGTGGCGCTGCCGGTGGTCAAGGAGTTCACGGCCAAGGTGCGCGAGCGCGCGCTCGGCAAGGAGGTCCTCGCCTCGCTCTCGCCGGCGCAGCAGGTGGTCAAGATCGTGCACGAGGAGCTGACCGGGCTGCTCGGCGGCGCGGCGCGGCCGCTGCGGTTCAAGGGGTTCCCGGCGCCGCTGCTGCTCGTCGGCCTGCAGGGCACCGGCAAGACCACGACCGCCGCCAAGGTCGCTGTGTTCGTCAAGAAGTCGCTCGGCAAGCACGTGCTCCTGGTCCCGGCCGACACGCAGCGCCCGGCCGCGCGCGAGCAGCTCGAGCAGCTCGGCCGCCAGGCCGCGATGCCGGTGCTCGACACCCGCGCCTGGGCGACGCCGGCCGAGATCGCGCGCGCGGCGCTCGTCGAGGCGCGGCGCAAGGGGTTCGAGGTGATCGTCTTCGACACGGCCGGGCGGCTCCACATCGACGAGGAGCTGATGGCCGAGATGGTGGAGCTGAACGAGATCCTCAAGCCCTCCGAGGTGCTGTTCGTGGCCGACGCGATGACCGGGCAGGACGCGGTGCGCCAGGCCGCCGCGTTCTCGGCGCGGCTGCCGCTCACGGGCGTGGTCCTGACCAAGCTCGACGGCGACGCTCGCGGCGGCGCGGCGCTCTCGGTGGTCTCGGTGGCGGGGCAACCCGTGCGCCTGGCCGGCGTTGGGGAGCGGCTCGAGGACCTCGAGCTGTTCCACCCCGACCGCATGGCGGCGCGCATCCTCGGTCTTGGCGACATGGCCACGTTCTTCGAAAAGGCGCAGGCGGTGGTGGACGAGAAGAACGCCGCCGAGATGGAGAAGAAGCTCAGGAAGCAGGGGTTCGACCTCGACGACCTGCGCGACCAGCTCAAGCAAATGCGCGGCGGCGGCCTGCTCGACCAGCTCACGGACCTCCTTCCCGGCGCCAAGGCGCTCAAGGCGCCGCAGGTGGACAACCGCAAGATCATCCGCTTCGAGGCGATCATCGGCTCGATGACCCCCGCGGAGCGCCATCACCCCGAAATCATCAACGGGTCGCGGCGCAAGCGCATCGCGCGCGGCGCCGGGACCACCGTCGAGGAGGTCAACCGGCTGCTGCGCCAGTACGGGGAGATGAAGCGGATGGTCAGGCGCCTGTCCAGCGGCGACCCGCGCCGCGCCCTGCGCGGCATGGGGTTGTGAGCGACCGGCCGGGGATTTGGTACAATGCCCGGTCGCGGGAGATCCGCGGCCGACAAGGTAAGGAGAGTGTTCGATGCTGATGATTCGACTGCGGCGAATGGGTTCCAACAAGCGCCCTGTGTACCGAGTGGTGGTTTCCGACCGCCGGCGGACGCCGACCGCCGCGGTGCTGGAGGAGGTTGGCTACTACAACCCGCGCAGCGAGCCGGCGGAGGTGCGCTTCGACCGCGAGCGCGTCGAGTACTGGGTTGGGCGCGGCGCCAAGCTGTCTCCGACCGTGAAGAACCTGTTCGAGAACTCGAAGAGCTGAACCTCGGCACGCCGCCCGATCGGAGGCGCACATGAAGGAGCTCGTGGAGCAGATCGCCAGGGCGCTCGTCGACCAGCCGGACAAGGTGCAGGTGCGCGAGGTGGTCGGCGAGCAGACCACCGTGCTCGAGCTGCGGGTCGCCACCGAGGACCTCGGCAAGGTCATCGGCAAGCAGGGGAAGACCGCGCGGGCGATGCGGACGCTGCTCGCCGCGGCGGGCATGAAGGTGCGCAAGCGCTTCGTGCTCGAGATCCTCGAGTAGCGGCCGTGAGCGGCCCCGAGGCCGACTGGCTGGCGGTGGGGCGGGTCCGCCGGCCGCACGGCATCCACGGCGAGATCACGGTGGAGATCGTGAGCGATTTCCCGGAGCGTCTCGCCGTGGGGACCGAAATCGGGCTCGGCGAGGAGGCGCCCACGCTGCGCGTCACCGTGCAACACGTGCGGCGCCACAAGGGCGACTGGCTGCTCAGCCTCGAGGACGTCCACACCCGCGAAGACGTCGAGGGGTGGCGCGGCCTGTGGGTCTTCCTCCCGGCGCAGGAGCGTTCCAGCCTCCCCGAGCGCTACTACTACGAGCACGAGCTGATCGGATGTCGGTGCGTTGCCACGGACGGCACCGGGCTCGGCGAAGTGACCGCGCTCGAGGACGGCCCCGGCGGCGCGTTGCTCAAGGTCGCCGCGACGGCGGGTGAGGTGCTGGTGCCGTTCCGCTCCCCGATCGTGGTGCGGGTGGACCTCGAGGCCCGCACGGTGGAGCTCGACCCTCCGCGCGGGCTGTTCGACGGCGATGCGCTGTGACCTGCTGACGCTGTTCCCGGCGGCCGTCGAGCCGTACCTGGCGATCGGGGTGCTCGGCCGCGGCATCGCGTCCGGCGCCATCGACGTGCGCGTCCACGATCTGAGGAGGTGGGCGGTCAACCGCTACGGGCAGGTCGACGACGAGCCGTTCGGGGGCGGGCCGGGGATGGTGTTGATGGCCTCGGCCGTGGTGCCTGCGGTGCGTGCGGTCGCGGCGTGCGCGCCCGAGCCGCCGCACGTCGTCCTCCCGGACCCGCGCGGGCGCCGCTTCGACGACGCCGTGGCGAGGGAGCTGGCGGCTCGCCCGCGCACGTTGTTCGTGTGCGGCCGCTACGAAGGACTCGACGAGCGCATCCACGAGACGTTGCAAGCCGACGAGATCTCGCTCGGCGACTTCGTGCTCTCCGGCGGCGAGATCGCCGCGCTCGCGATGCTCGACGCCGCGGCTCGCCACGTGCCGGGCGTCGTCGGAGACCCCGACTCGGTCACCGCGGACTCTTTCACCTCGGGGTTGCTCGACCATCCCGTGTACACGCGACCGCGCGAGTACGAGGGGATGCGCGTGCCCGAGGTGCTCCTCTCCGGCGACCATGGGGCGATCCGGTCGTGGCGGCTGCGCCGGGCGGTGCGCGACACGCTGCTGCGGCGGCCCGATCTGCTGCGGCGGGGCTGGCGCGAGCTGTCCGAGGAGGCCCGCCGGCTCGCCGCCGAGGTCGCGCGCGAGGAGGGGTTGGAGTGGCCACCGGCCCCCGACGCGCGGGGCGACGGACCTATCCGCTGAGCCGAAACACGTGTATAATCCCCGTTCCGCACCACGTCCGCCGTTCGAGCGTGGTCAGGGCGGGAGGTTTACCATGGATCTACTCGAGCTCGAGAAAGAGCAGATGCGCGACGGCATCCCGGAGTTCGGCCCGGGTGACACGGTGCGGGTGCACGTCAGGGTTCGCGAGGGCGAGAAGGAACGCATCCAGGTTTTCGAGGGCGTCGTGATCGCCCGTAAGGGCGGCGGCGTGCGGGAGAGCTTCACGGTCCGCAAGGTCTCCTACAGCGTCGGGGTCGAGCGCGTTTTCCCCGTGCACTCGCCGAGCATCGACCGCATCGAGGTGGTCCGCCACGGTCGCGTGCGGCGCGCCAAGCTGTACTTCCTGCGCGACCTCAAGGGCAAGGCGGCGCGGCTGGAAGAGGAATACGACCGTCGGTGAGGGCCGGCCCACCCGACGGAGCGCGTGACCGGGCGCTGACCGCCCGCCACGGCATGATCGCCGGCGTCGACGAGGTGGGGCGGGGAGCACTGGCGGGGCCGGTCACCGTCGCCGCGGTCGTGCTGCACCCGGATCGTCCGATCGACGGGCTCGACGACTCCAAGCGCGTGTCCCCCAGGCGTCGCGAGCGCCTGGCCGGCGAGATCCGCGGCCGCGCTGCGGCATGGGCGGTCGTCCATCGCGAAGCCGCCGAGATCGACCGTATCAACATCCTCGAGGCCACGCGCGCCGCGATGATCGAGGCCGTGCTCGCGCTCGGTGACGGTCTCGGCCTCGTGGTCAGCGACGCGCTCCCGCTGCCCGGTCTTCCCGTGCCGGTCCTCGCCGAGCCGCACGCGGACGCCCGGTACTGCTGCGTCGCCGCCGCCTCGATCCTGGCCAAGGTCGTGCGCGACGCCACGATGGCCGTGCTGGCCGGCGAGCACCCCGGCTACGGCTGGGCCGCCAACAAGGGCTACCCGACGCCCGCGCACCTCGGCGCGCTGCGCCGCCTGGGCGTGACGTCGCTGCACCGGAAGAGCTTCGCCCCGGTGCGTGTGTTAGCATAAAGCAAGGGCGTGCGACCTCCTTATGGCGTCGGGGAAGCGAGAGCTGATCATCGAGGAAGCGGAGAAGCTGGCCGCACGCGGCAAGCTCGACGCCGCCATCAAGCAGTACATGCGCGCCGTCGATCAGCTGCCGAGCGATACCAATTCGCTCAACCGCCTCGGTGACCTGCTGGTGAAGGTGGACCGGATCCCGGAAGCGATCGAGGTCTACCAGCGCATCGCGGAGCACTTCGCCACCGACGGCTTCTTCCTCAAGTCGATCGCGATCTACAAGAAGGTCAACCGGCTCGATCCGCGCCGCACCGAGACGTACGAGCGACTCGCGGACCTCTACTTCAAGCAGGGCCTCGTCGTCGAGGGGCGGCAGCAACTCCAGACGCTCGCCGATTGGTTCCTGCGCGCGAAGCAAAACCAGGACGCGGTGCGCGTCTACCGCCGTCTCGTCGAGCTGGAGCCCGCGAACCTGCAGGCCAGGGCGAAGCTCGTGGACCTCTCGTTGCAGCTGGGCGACGTCGCCGGCGTGGGCGCGGAGATCGACGCGCTCGGCCGGTCGTTGCTCGGCCGCGGCATGCTCGACGAGGCGGTCAAGCTGCACCGGAGGATCCTCGAGCTCGGTCCCGAACAGGCCGAGTTCGTTGCGCCGTGCATCGACGCGTTGATCGTGGCGGGGCGCAAGTCCCAGGCGGTCGAGCTGGCCAAACAGGCGCTCGCCACGAGTCGGGGGGGGATCGAGTTGCAGCGTGCGGCGGCGCGGGCGCTCGTCGAGTCGGGCGAGACGGATGCGGCCGCCAAACTCCTCGAAGGGCTCATCGGGAGCGCCGGTGAGCACACCGACATCATCCAGTTGTACGGCGACGTGATGATCGGATCGACGTTGGGGGCGGACGCCAAGACCCGGTTGCTGCCGCTGGTCGACCGGTTGCTGAAGGTCCGCGACGTGGCGCGGGCGGCCACGCTGGCGAAGAAACTGGTGGCCAGCGTTCCCGGCGACCCGGAGGTGCTCGAGCGCGCGCTCGCGGTTTTCGAAGAGCTCGAGGACACCGCCGCGCTGGTGGGCATCGGGAGGGCGCTGGCCGAGGGGTACCTCGACGCCGGGCGGCGTGCCGACGCGGTCGCCCTCTATCGCCGTCTCGCGGCCGAGGCTCCGGCCGACCGTGAACTCGCGATGCGGCTGGCCGAGCTCGGCGGCGGGCCCCCCGCTCCCCTCCCCGAGGCGGCGCCCCCTGCGCCGGCCATCGAGCCCGCCGACGAGGACCTCGAGTTCGTGGACGTCGATCTCGGACCGGCGGCCGACGAGGCGGCCGAGGCCGCGGCGCCCCCGCGGCCGCGCCGGGAGCCGGAAGCGCAGCCGGCCGCTGCGCTCACCGAACCGTCGCTCGCGTCCGCCAACGCGAAGGAGCTGTTTGCCGAGGCCGTCGTCTTCGCCAAGTACGGCCTGACCGACAAGGCCGTCGTGCACCTCCAGCGCCTCCTCGCGCTCGACCCCGCCCACGAGGAGGGTCGAGAGCTGCTCGCGTCGCTGGGCGTCGCCCCGGCCGTGCGTCCCCCCGCCCCTGAGGAGCCTCCGGCGGCCTCTCCGCTTCCGGCACCGGTGACCTCGGCACCGATCCCGGTCCCGCCGGTCGAGTTCCCGGCCGCGGCGGCCGCCGTCGTGCCGGCCGACCCGGCGTTCGATCCGTTCTCCGGTATGGTGCCGCTCCCGCCGGCAGCGGCACCGCCGGCGAACGTCGGGTCTGCGGCGACGTTCGAGCTGTCGCGGCCGGTGCCCGAACTCGACCTGGACGGGCTCGGAACGCCCCAGCCGGCGAGCCGTCCTCGGCCCGAGCCGGCGCCCGCGGCCGCGCTGCCGTCGTTCGACGACCTGCTCGTGCCTCCCGCCCCGCCGTTGCGTGCCGACCCGGCCAGTTCGGACGGCCGTACGGTGCGCCTCGACGATCTCGAGGCGATCCTGGGGCTGCGTCAGCCGGCCCGGAGGCCCTCCCCGGCGCCCCGGGACGGTGCCGCTGCGACGCCGGCCGCGAGCGAGGTCCGGGACGGGAGCGAGGGCGTGGCGACGGGCCGTCCGATCGAGGCCGCCCCTCCACCCGAGCCGTTCGAAGCGCCGGACGTGGCGATGCAGCAGATCGAGGTCTCCGGCGTGCTTGTCGGGCCGAGCCAGGAGCAGCTGC
>JAKAFI010000166.1 GCA_021818005.1 Acidobacteriota bacterium
CCGCGTCGCGGCCGACCCGGCCGCGGCGTTCCGGCGCCGGGCCGAACTGCCGCGCTGGCAGCGCGTCACCGCGATCGCCGGCGGCCTCCTCGCCCGTCCGTTCGTGTGAGCAAAGACAGGGGCTCGGTGTTCGGGGCTCGGGGTCCGAAAGACCAACGATCATCGGAAGAGCCGAGGAGCTGAGGAGCAGGGGAGCAGAGGCAGTGAAGAGTTGAGAGTGAAGAGTGAAGAGTCAGAGGCGACAAAGGGAAGATAGAGACACCGCAAACGTTCTGTCTCTCCCGAGCCCCGAGCCCCGAGCCCCGAGCCCCGAGCCCCGAGCCCCGAGCCCCGGTCTCTACGGTTTAGCCCCCTGGATGATCCACTCGCGGACCGTGTCGAGCTCGGCCTGCGGCAGCTTCTTCGCGCCGAACAGCGTGCGCGGCATGCCGCGGCCCTCGAGGGCGGTGTGGGAGAGCTTGAGCCAGAGGTAGGAGCCGGCCGGATCGCCGGGCTTGACCAGGTCCATCGTCGGCGACTCCTGGCTCCTGCGTCCGGTGAGATCGGCGTACCCCTTGCCGAGCGAGAGGTCGAGCCCCTTCTTCGGGCTGTTGCCGCCGTGACAGTTGGCGCACGCCTTGACGAAGATCGGCTCGACGTCCTTCGCGTACGAGAGCGGCGCCTGCGCCCAAGCGGCCAGCGTCCACACCCCGGCGGCGACGAGCGCCGCGGCGACCACGACCACGTTCTTGCCGGCCATGAGTCCTCCCTGCGTTCTCACCATGGTACCAAGCGGGGGCGCCGCCGTGGTATTCCGCGCGCGAGATACGACGCCGCGGCGGGCGCTACACTGAGTTCGTGAAGGTGATCACCACCCACCTCGGCGCCGATTTCGACGCCCTCGGGGCGGTGGCCGGGACGCTCCTGCTCGAGCCCGGGTCGCGCGTCGTCTTCCCCGGCTCGCAGGAGGCGGCGGTGCGCCGCTTCCTGACCGCGGAGAAGGTCGAGCTGCCGGAGGTGCGCGTGCGCGCGCTGCGTCGGGCGCGCATCACCGGCGCGACGGTGGTGGACTGCTCCTCCTGGCGTCGCCTCGGCGAGGTCGGGGAGCTGATCGCGGCGTCCGGGTGCCCGGTGCGGGTGGTCGACCATCACCCGGAAGGGGCCGGAGCGATCGCGGCGGCCGAGGTGTCCAGCGCCCCGGTGGCCGCGACCTGCACGGTCGTGGTCGGCGAATTGCAGCGTCACGCCGTGACACCGGACACCGTGACGGCGTCGCTGCTGCTGCTCGGCATCTACGAGGACACCGGCGGCCTGACCTACGCCGACACGACCGCGGCCGACGTCGCGGCGGCGGCGTGGCTGCTCGGGTGCGGGGCGCGGCTCGATTGGGTGCGGCGCTACGTCCTTCGCCCGCTCGAGCCGGCGCAGCTCGAGCTGCTCAACCAGTTCGTCGAGGGCGCCGTCGAGCACCAGGTCGGAGGGGTGCGGGTGGTGATCACGGTCGTCCGCCCGAGCGAGCAGGTCGAGGAGGCCGCGTACGTGATCCACCGCTACGCCGAGATCTTCGACCTGCCGGTGGTCGTGGCGATCCTCGAGGCGCCGCCGCAGCTCATCGTGATCGCGCGCTCGGGCGTCCACGGGGTGGACGCGGGCAAGCTCCTCGCGCCGCTCGGCGGCGGCGGTCACGCGACCGCCGCGGCCGCGCGCCTGCGCGGGTCGAGCGCCGTCGAGGTCGCCGAGCGGCTGCTCGCGGCGATCGCGGCCGCGGTCGGGTCGCGGACCACCGCCGCCTCGCTGGCGACGCCGTACCTGCACACCTGCCCGGCGGCGACCTCGGTCGCCGAGGCCAAGGAGCGGCTCGTCCGGCTGCGCATCAACGCGATGCCGGTGGAGGACGACGGCCGGCTCGTCGGGACCGTGTCCCGCCAGATCCTCGACAGCGCTCTCGCCGGCGGCCTCGGCGAGCGGCCGGTGACGACCGTGATGCGGCCGGGGGTGCCGCAGGTCGGCGCCGACGCCGCGCTCGAGGAGGTGCAGCGGGTGTTCATGGAGGGGCAGGCGCGCTTCGTCGTCGTGGCGCTCCCCTCGGGGTGGGGGATCATCACGCGCATGGACCTCTTCCGGCGGCTGTACGAGCGCCAGCTCGCGGAGGGCGCGCGGGTGGACCGGCGCCTGGCGGCGGCACGGCCGGTGGTGCACGACGTGGGCCGGCGGCTGCGGCGCGGCCTGGAGCCGCGCCTGCTCGAGGTCCTCGCGGCGGCCGGCGAGCTGGCGCACGAGTCGGGCGGGCGGGCGTTCCTGGTCGGCGGGGCGGTCCGGGACGTGCTCCTCGGGCGCGCGCTCGAGGACGTCGACGTGGTGGTCGAGGGGAACGGCGTCGAGCTGGCGCAGCTCCTCGTCGCCCGGTTCGGCGGGCGCTCGCACCCGCACGAGCCGTTCCTCACCGCCGCCGTCCACCTGGCCGACGGCCTGCGCCTCGACGTCGCCACGGCGCGCACCGAGTTCTACCGCTCGCCGGCCGCGCTCCCCGAGGTCGAGACCTCGGCGATGCGCCAGGACCTCTACCGCCGCGACTTCACGATCAACGCGATGGCGATCGACCTGACGCCGGGCCGGTTCGGGGAGCTCCTCGACTTCTTCGGCGGGCGCCGCGACCTCGAGCGCCGACAACTGCGGGTGCTGCACTCGCTCTCGTTCCTGGACGACCCGACGCGGGCGATCCGGGCGGTGCGCTTCGCCACCCGCCTCGGCTTCGAGATCGCGGCCGAGACGAGGCACCTCGTCCAGGTCGCCGTGCTCGAGGGGGTGTTCACCCGCCTCTCGGGGGAGCGGCTGCGCGACGAGATCGCGGAGCTGCTCGAGGAAGCGCACCCGGTCGAGGCGCTCGGCGAACTGGCCGGCCTCGGAGTCTTCCCGGTCGTGTGCCCCGGGGTCGAGTGGGGCGCCGCGCTGCGCGGCTTCCTGCACGAGGTCGAGACGGTGTTGTCGTGGTCGCAGCTCGAGGAGGTCTACGCCGGCCCGCGTTGGCTCGTCTTCCTGGTGGCGCTGGCCACGCGGGCGGGCGAGGGGGGCGGGCGCGAGCTGGCGGCCCGCCTCGCCCTCTCCGGGAAGGTCGCAGTCGCGGTGGCGAACGCCCGCCGCCGCACCGAGCAGCTGCTCGCGGCGGTGAGCGGCGCCAGGGCAGCGCCGAGCGAGGTGGTCGCCGCGGTCGAGCGCACGGAGCCGGCGCTGGTGGTCGTTACGATGGCCGCGGCCGCCGCCGCCGAGCGCCGCCTGTTGCGCCGCGCGCTCACCGTGTGGATGAGGGCCCCGGCCCCGGTCAGCGGCGCCGACCTGCTCGCCGCCGGGGTGCGGCCGGGCCCGGCGATCGGGGCCGCCGTGCGGCAGACGCGCGCCGCGGTGCTCGATGGGACGGTCGCGCCGGCCGCGGCGCTCGCCCACGCCGTGAAGCTCGCCGGGCGGTTGGGAGGCCGGCCTTGATCGCAGCGTTCGCGCTCGCGCTGGCGGCGGCCGCCGCGCCGGACCCGACGTACGTCGTCGAGAGGGTGGTGAACGTGAACGGGTCCGTCACCAGGGTCTCGGTGTTCCGCAACGGCGTCGCGGTGCTCGCGCGGCGGAGCCCAGGTCAGGCGGAGAACGTCATCCGGCAACCGCTCTCGAAGGTCGAGCTGCAGGTGATCGAGCAGGTCGTCGAGGAGTCGTACCGGGAGCTCGAGCGCTTCGATTCAGCCGGCGCCGACACGCCGGGCCCGGGGAAGGTGGAGCTGCGCGTGGCGCCCGCAGGCCGGACGCCGCTGTGGCTACGCTACTCGGTCGCGGCCGCTCCCAGCCTCGCGCTGGCGCGCCTGACGCAAGCGCTCGACGGGCTCGAGGCCAGGCTCGTGAAGACGCGGGTGACGCGTGAGGACCTCAGCGGGTGGGAACCGGCGCCCGGCGACCGCGTCGAGCTCGAGGACGGGCGCGTCGTCGAGGTGCTGAGCGTGACGCCGGCGCCCGACCGTATCGTCGTGCACGTCCAGGTGGGCGACGGTCCGGCCTCGTTCTTCGTGACCGACGAGGAGCTGCGCCGGCTCGCGGTGCGCAGGGTCCCCAAGTGAGGATCACCGGCGGGGCGTGGGCGTCGCGGCGGATCGCCGGACCGGCGCGGGGGGCGCCGTTGCGGCCGACGCCGGACGCGCTGCGCGAACAGGCGTTCGCCGTGCTCGCGCCGCGCCTGGCGGACGCTGCGTTCCTCGACCTTTTCGCCGGCACCGGCGTCAACTCGCTCGAGGCGCTCTCGCGCGGCGCCGCGCGCTCGATTCTGGTGGAGCGCGCGCCCGCAGCGGCGCAGCTCATCCGCCGTAACTTCGCCGCGCTCGCCGTTCCCGATGGCGAGTGGGAGCTCCTCGCCCGCGACGCGTCGGCGGCGCTGGCGTCTCTCGCCGGGCGTGGCCTGCGCTTCGACCTCGCCTGGTGCGACCCGCCGTTCGCCGAATGGGAGGAGGGAACGGCGGCACTCGCCCGCGCCCGCGAAGCCGGGGTGCTGGCCGCGGGCGCCGCCGTCGTGCTCGAGGCCCCCCCGAGGACCGTGCCGGCTCTGCCGGGCTTCGCCGTCGTGCGTTCGCTGCGCGGCGCGTTCCTGCTCCGCGCCGAGTAGCGTCGCGGCGCGGCTATAATCGAGCGGTGCTCAACTTCGACCTGCCGGGGTTCCTTGGCACGCTGGTCGCCGGCTCGCCCGGCGGGGACGTCCTCCTGGCCGTCGGTCAGTCGCCGCAAGTGCAGGCGGGCGGCGGGCTGGTTCGCCTCGAGGTTCCTGGCATCGAGCGGTTGAGCCCGTTCCAGACGGAGGCCGTCGTGCTGCACCTGCTGGCGCAGGCGCCTCCGTCGGCCGCCGCCCGTATCCGCCAGGAGGGCGCCGCCCATTTCGCCTACTCGGTGAGCGGGCTGAACCGTTTTCGCGCGGCGGTGTTCACCCAGCGCGGCACCTTCGCGGTGGTGCTGCGGTCGATCCCGGCTCGCGTTCCGGAACTCGACGAGATCGGCCTGCCGGCGGCGATGCACGAGGCGTGCCGGGAGCGCAACGGCGTCGTCCTCGTCAACGGGCCGGCAGCGTCCGGGCGCACGACGTCGCTGGCGGCGCTCGTCGGGGAGATCAACGCGACGCGCGCGTGCCACGTCGTCACGGTCGAGGACCCGATCGAGTTCCTCCACCGGCACGCGGCGGCCACGGTGAACCAGCGCGAGGTGGGCGCCGACACGCCCTCGCTGGCGGTCGGGTTGGCGGGCGCGCTCAGGCAGGGCGCGCAGGTCATCCTGGCGAGCGAGCCGAGGGACGCCGAGCAGGGAAGGCTGCTGCTCGACGCGGCCGAGACCGGCCACTTGCTCCTGTCGACGGTGCGCGGTTCCGACACGGCGTCGGCCGTGCGCCGCTTCCTCTCGCTGTTCCCCGCTGACGAGAGGCCCGAGGTGCGGACGCGGCTGGCACGGGTGCTGCGCTGGTCGTTCACGCAGCAACTCGTCCCGCACCGCGACGGCCGCCGCCCGGTGGTCGAGGTGTGGCGGACGACGCGGACGACCTCGGCGCACCTGGCGGAGGGGCCGCTCGATTCCGCGACGCTGGCGGACGTGTTGCGCGACGGGGAGCCGGAGGGACTGCTCGGGTTCGACCGCGACCTCGAGCGCAGGGTGCGGACGGGCGAACTGGAGATCGGTGCGGCGCTCGAGCACGCTGTGCTGCCGCAGCAGCTCGAGCTCCGTCTCCTCGACGTGCGGGAGGCGCAGGCGTGAGGCGGGCCGTCGTCCTCGGGGGCGGGTCGCTCCAAGCGGATGCAGCGCTGGGGGCGCTGGCCGCCGCCGGCTTCGACGCGGTCGCCGCGGGCGGCGCGGCCGAGCTCCGCGGCCACGTCGAGATCGGCGCCACGGTTGTCGTGCTGGGGTCCGCCGGCGGCGGCCTCGACGCCGCGGCGGCGGCGGCGCTCGCCACGCTGCCGGCCGCGTTGCGGCGTGGTTGCGCCGTGCTGGTGGTCGGGCCGGGCCTGGTGACCGGCGACGGCCTGCGCGCGTTCCTCCTCGGTGTGGACCTGGTCGTCGCCACCGCGGACGCCGCCCGCATCGGCGAACTGGCGGCCTCCGCCGTCGGCGTGAAGCGCGTGCTGGTGGCTCCGCTCGACCCGGCGGCGGCCGGCCGGCTCGGCGGGTAGCGGTCGGGAACGGCGCGGCAACGGAATTCGCGGCCGCCCGTAGACATTGCTGGGGTGAGGTGCGGCGTGCCGGTCGACGACATCATCGCGCAGCTCGATGCTCTCAAACACTCGGTCGCCCGGGTGATCCGCGGCAAGGACGAGGCGATCGACTGGATCATCGCGGCGCTGCTCGCGCGCGGACACGTCCTCATCGAGGACATTCCCGGGGTCGGGAAGACCACGCTGGCGCAGGCGTTGTCGCGCTCGTTGAATCTTGTGTTCTCGCGGATCCAGTTCACCTCGGACACGCTGCCGTCCGACGTGATCGGCGTGTCGCTGTGGCGGGCCGAGCGCGGCGAGTTCGAGTTCCTTCCCGGGCCGGTGTTCACCAACGTGCTGCTCGCCGACGAGATCAACCGCGCCACCCCGAAGACGCAGGCGGCGCTTCTCGAAGCGATGAACGAGCGCACCGTGACGGTGGAGAAGACCCGGTACCGGCTGCGCGAGCCGTTCATGGTGCTCGCCACCCAGAACCCGGTCGAGTACCTCGGCACCTACCCGCTCCCCGAGTCGCAACTCGACCGCTTCCTGCTCCGCATCTCGCTCGGCTACCCGGCCCCGGACGAGGAGCTGGCGCTGCTGCGCGCCGGCGGGGTCGAGGGCGAACTCGAGGCGGTGCAGCCGGTGCTGGACGGGAGCGCGCTGCTGCAGCTGCAGGCGAG
>JAKAFI010000167.1:0-5571 GCA_021818005.1 Acidobacteriota bacterium
CGCGTGACCACCATGACGACCATCGCCCCGACGACGAGCTCGGCGACGTGCCGCACCCTCGTCGGCTGCGCCAGCGGGTCCGAGATGCCGGCCAGCACGACGAGCAGCAGCACGCCGGCCATGATGCCGACGCCGAGCGGCGCCATCGTGGTCGCGCCCGCCCGCATGAACGAGCGCAGCACCTCCTCCGGGAGCGCGAGCAGGAGCCAGAACCCGTCCGCGAGCTGGAGCAGCGTCGCCACCAGCGCCGCGCGGATGCCGAACCGCGCCATCGCGCGGCACGCGCCGGCGTCGCCGCCGCGCGCGGCCCGGCGCACCGCGATCCACGCGGCGAGCGCGCCGGCCATCGCCACCGCCGCGAAGACGAAGTGCAGGTAGCGCGGCACGAACGCCCGGTCCGACAGCGCGGCCCAGGGGTGGTCGGCCACCGCAGCCCAGTGATCGGGCTGGAGGTGGAGGAGGTTGACGGTCACCAGGATCGCCGCGATCGCGAGGAAGCAGACCGCCTCGACCCACAGCACCGCCCCGGTGCCCTTGCCGGCGCGCAGCCGGAACTTGGCGACGTAGTTGAGGTAGTACGCCACCGTCAGGATCACCAGCATGCCGAGCCACGCCCACGCCACCAGGATCGTCGCGGTGTAGAAGAAGCGCCCGAGCACGACCTGGATGAACAGCAGCGGCGCGATCCCGAACGTGATCGCCAGCGAGATCGCCCACGAGTTCACCTCGACGAACAGCGTCCTCGTCTCGCGGCGACCCTCGCCCGCGAGACCCGCGAGCGCCGCCAGCAGCGTGCCCCCCAGCACCGTGTTGACGAACACGACGTGGATGAGGAACGTCAGCACCCACAGCACCTGGAACAGCCAGGGCGGCCCCGGCAGCGGCGCCGGGTCGAGGGCGGGGATCAGGCTATTGGGCATGGCTCGCCTCCGCGACGTGCGACGACTTCAGCGTCAAGAGGTAGACCGCGAGCGCTTCCTGCTCCGCCGCGGTCCCCACCAGCGGCGGCATCAACGGGTAGTCGAGCTTGTCGGTCGAGACGTGCCCCTGGTGCGTGTACGTCCCGCCCGCGTACTCCTTCCCCTCCTCGCGCAGCGTCCCCAGGATCCCGTTGAGCATGTCGGGGTCGACCGGCGCCACCAGCTTGCGGATCGACAGGTAGCCGTCGATCGTGTGGCAGGCGGCGCACTCGGCGCGGAACACGGCGCGTCCCATCGCCTCCTGGCTGGCGGCGCTGCCGCGCGCCGCCCACACCGCGGTGGCCAGCACACCGTGCTCGTCGAGCTTTCCGATGTCGCTGACCAGGATCCCGTTCGAGAACATGAAGTCGCGGATCACGAACGGCTTGCGGGCGCCCTCACGGAGTCGCTCGTAGGCGCCGAAGAACACGAACGCCGCCAGCATCGCGGCGACCGCGGTCGGCCACAGGTGGTAGCGCGGAACGAGCGCGGCGAACATCGCAACGAGCAGGTACGCCGCCAGCGCCCACAGCGCCAGGTGCCGCGTCGTCGCCAGCGCCGGCAGCAGCGCCTGACCGCCGAGGAAGATCGCCCGCACCGAGCCGGGGAGCACGTGCTCCCACCAGCGGTAGCCGCCATAGGCGAGCAGGATCCCGGCGACCTGGAACCATCCGAGGAGGCGGACCATCGGCGCCCGCGCCAGGCGGTCGCGTTCGCGCAGCGCGGCGAGCGTCAGGTAGGCGCCGGCGAGGAAGAGGCAGATCCCGGTGCGCAGCACCAGGCCGGGGACGTAGCTCGGGTTGAAGATCCCGTCCCAGAACGAGTGCGTCTCGAGCCAGCGGCCCGGCGTGAGCATGAACGAGATGATCCCCTGGATGATCACCAGCGACATGTACGCAGCGAAGAAGTACAGCCAGATGATCACCAGGTGCGTGCGCGGCCGCACCTTGTCCCAGGTGGCGTAGTAGAGCAGCGCGGTCACCACCTCGAGGATGAAGAACCCCCACTCGGCGGCCCACCCCCACACGTAGTTGTGGATCAGCGCCGAGGTCGCCACCGGCTGCACGAGGCCGATCGTCACCCAGATCCCGACCCCGGAGATCGCCCCGAACACCGTCGAGACCAGGATCAGCATCAGCGAGCTGCGCTTCGCCAGCGCGCGCCACGCCGGGTTGCCCCGGCGGACCGCGAGCGTCTCGATGACCGCGATCGCGAAGCCGCCGCCGACCGCGAAGTGGGAGACGATGACGTGCGTGATCGCGACGATCCCGATCAGCACGCCGCCGCCCATCGCGAGGTTCCAGATCGGATAGTCCACGCCGCCCCCCTTCCCCACCGTGATCAGATGCTGCGAAAATTTTACCATTCCCGTCCCGCGGCGAGCGGCCGCAACGATGAGAAAAGGGCCACCCGAAGGTGGCCCCGAGACACTGCGATGAGAGCGGTCGCTACGGGTTGATCTGGCCGGCCGGGACGCGGTCCGCCCGCTCCGCGATGTGCCGCCGCACGACGTGGGTGTTGACCTCCAGCTTGTCGGTGAGCGCGTTGGGGAGGTACGCCTTGACGATCCCGATCGCGGCCTGTTCCGACAGCGTCGTGGTTGCGGCCATCACCGACGTAGCGCCGGCGGTCGCGCTGCCCTCGAGGAACGGCCGCAGGTTCACTTGGGGCACCTTGGTGCCGAGTTGCGCGTTGATAGTCTTAACAAGATCGTTGGCGATGATGGCGTACCCGAGCTCGGTCGGGTGGAACCCGTCATACCCGAAGAAACCGCCGGTGAGGAACGCCGACGACACCGGGACGCCGCCGATGAGATAGGTGCCTGCGGTGAGTTGCGCCCAGAGCGGGTTGACGTCCCAGACCTTCGCGTGGACCTGGGCCGCCACCGCGCTAATGACTTGGTTGAGTTCGCCGATCCGCTTCCGGATTGCAGCACGGGCCGCGGCGCGGATGACCACGCCGACGTGCAGGCCGCTGGCGTCGATGGAACTCTCGGGGAGCAGCTTCCCAGTGCCCGGGATGCCGTAGCCCTGGGCCAGCAGCGGAGACGCCGTCAACAGCACGAGGTCCTGCTCGGTGAGAGGTCCATTCTCGGCCAGCAGTGGGATGTGCGCCCCGGTGGACGGGTTGACGATGTACGGCTTGATCGCAGTGGCGAACGGCCAGAGCGTCTCGTCGGAGAGGTTCATCACGACGATGGTCGCGGACGGACGTTCCTGGCGCAGCGCTCCCAGCAGGGTCGTATAGTCCGCCGTGAAGTTCGCCACGCTGGTCATCGTCACGCCGTCGAGCGGGAGTCCGGTCTGGACCGCGCCGATCACGTCGTCGCCACCGATCTCGACGGTGTAGAACGTCCCCTGGGCGGCGATCGCCTGGGCGAGCGCCGTGGCCGGGGTCGTCGTTCCCGGGAGCACCGGGAAGCGCAACACGATGTCGGCGAACAGTTGCGCGGTACTGATCTTTCCCTGTGCGTATAGGACCGCGTCGGACTGCAGGTTGTTCGCATTACCGGTGGTTGCGATCAGGTCATGCACTTCGGCGCCCGGGATGCCGAGGTTGTTGTAGATGCTCGGGTAGGTGATGTTGATCGGCAGGCCCATCGACGCGCTCTTGGGCCCAATGACCGGCGACACCTGACCACCCACCACGTGCAACGCGGTGAGCGCCAGCTCGGCAGGGATGCCGGGTTCGGAGATCAGCGGCTGCTGGAACGTACCGGTGAAGCCGGCCTGACGCGCCAGGATCGCCGGGTACGAGTTGAGCTGGTGCTTCTGCAGCAGTGAATAATTCGACATCCCGGCGCAGTAGCTGTCGCCCAGCGCCACATACCTCGAAAAATCGACCTGCTGGGCCGTCGCGGCGCCCCCGACGAGGGCGGCCGCGAGACCGAGGAGCAGAGCCTTGCGTGCGTGTCTCATCGTCGCCTCCCTAGAACCTGTGCACCACGGTGAAGCCGAACAGGTTCGCCGTGGTCTTGTACGTGCCCTCGTAGGCGTCGTAGTTCATCCCCTGCGTGCTGCGGTCGCTGAACTTCAGGTAGAGGTAGCTGACATCCAGGCGGGTCTTCGGGGTGAGCCCGATGGACGCGCCGATGCTGGCGCCGCGACGGTCGGCGTCGGGGAGCAGCGGCGACACCGAGATCGTCGGCACCGGGGTCTGGTCGTACAGCAACCCGAACTGCCACGCCATCATGGTCGACGCCTTGTACTCGACGCCGAGGCGGTAGCTGTTGGAGTCCTTGTAGTCCTCGGGACGGACCTCGGAGAGCGCCGGGTAGGCGGGCATGTCGACCGGCAGGTCCTTGAAGCTCGACCACCCCATGCGGATCACGTCGCCCTCGATCCCCCACTTCTGCCCGTGCCAGGCGAGCGCGAAGCGGACCTCGTCGGGGAACTTGATCGCGGACTTGGCGCCCACCTTGTGACCGAACGGAACCTGGCTCGCGACGATCGCGTCGAAGTCGGGGGAGCCGGTCGAGAACTGGGTGAACGACGCCTTGCCGGTGTAGTCGATCTTCACGCTCGAACGGTACGTCGCGCCGACCGAGAAGCCGTCGCCGAGCTTGCCGAGCAGGCCGACGTTCCAGCCCCAGCCGCCCTTGTAGTCGGTGTACAGGTGCACCTGCCCGACCTCGGCGGCCTGCTGCGTGTACGGGTTGATCACACCGATCGAGCGCGTGAGGTCGAGCGCCGAGTAGAAGTAGTCGGCGCCGGCCGCGACCGCCAGGTTGTCGGTGAGCTTGTACGACAGCGTCGGGTTGATGTTGAACACCTGCAGCGCGACCCGCTTGCTGATGTACTTGCCGGCGTATTCGTTCGGCCACCAGGTGCCGAGGCCGAACGGCGTGAACGCGCCGATCCCCCAGTGCAGGTTCGGGGTCAGCTCGCCGGTGAGGTAGAAGTGCGGCGGGTAGAAGATCTGACTCTTCATGTCCACCGAGTATCCCTTGCCGGGGTACGGGTTGGCGCCGTGGAACGTGCTCGACTCGGTGATGAAGTAGACGCCGACCGCCATCTGTGTCCCCTGCAGGAACGCAATTCCCGCGGGGTTGTAGTAGATCGCCGTGGGGTCGTCCGCCGTCGCCCCGAACGCGCCGCCGAGCGCCACCGCGCGGGCGCCGTGCTCGAAGAGCGCGAAACCCGCTCCGTGGCTTGCGGCCGGCACCAGCAGCAGACACGCTGCGAGCGCCAGAAGCCCTGTCGTCCTCGCCATTCTCATGCCACTCTCCCTCCTCTGGTCCGCCGTCGTCGCGGGTTGTTGGCAATTACTCTATTGAACGCCGATTCAATCGTCAACATTGTCACAGGCAATCACAAGCGCCGGAAGAGACCGTGGTCAGTGGTCCGTGGTCCGTGGTCCGAAGCGACCGTGGGTCGTGGATCGTGGGTCGAGAAGACAGGGGCCAGGGGTCAGGGGTCAGGGGCCAGCGAACAACAAGACGTCGCTCACGGAGCGCGAAGACGAACGCGTGGCCCCGGTCGTCTTCCCCTAACAGAACCTTCGACCGAAGGCAGGCGCTCCCTCCTCGCGGCGTGCAGCCGCGCTGCCGGCGGAGGGCAAGAAACTGGCGCCCCGGGGGCGGGGCGCCGGAGGAAGGAGAAGACGGTCGAGT
>JAKAFI010000167.1:5671-6846 GCA_021818005.1 Acidobacteriota bacterium
ACGGCGGCTTGCAGCGAGGCCGCCATCAGCGCCGCCGGAACCCCCTTGCCGGCCACGTCGCCGAGCATGAGGAAGAGGCCGTTCGGGGCGGCGATGACGTCGTACACGTCGCCGCCGACACGGCGCGACGGCTCGCTCTTGGCGGCGAGGTCGAAGCCGGGGAGCAGCGGGAGCGTCGAGGGGAGGAGTTGGCGCTGGATCGCGGCCGCGAGCTCGAGCTCGCGCTCGGTTCGTTCCTGCTCGAGCGCCTCCCGGTGGAGCGTCGCGTTCTCGAGCGCGACCGCGGCCTGGGCGGTGAACAGGCCGAGCGTCTCGGCGTCGGTGGCCGCGAACGGCGCGGTGCCGCCGCGCACCTCCCGCTCCGCGAGGGCGAGGACACCGAGACGGCCGCGCCGGCCCACCACCGGCACCGCGAGTCGGCCCGGCTCGAGCAGGCCGCCCTCCGGTAGCGCCGCCGCCTCCTCGGAGGCGAGCACCGCGCCGCCGACGCGCGCGGCCATGACGCAGTCACCGGTGGTGCACGCCGCGACCGCCCCGGCCCCCACCAGCCGCACGGCCGGGCCGGCGGCTCCCGCGGCCGTGAGCCAGACCTCGCCGCGGCGGGCGTCGAGCAGCGCCGTGGCATGCAGGAGCAGCTCCTCGGCGATGCGCGCCGGTTCGAGGGTGCCGCCGAGCGCCTCACCGATCGCGCGCAACGACTCGATCTCCCACAGCCGGCGCCGTTCCGCGAAGCGCGCCTGCTTGAGCTCTTCGCGCAGCACCCAGCCGCCGAGGACGACGCCGGCCGCAACCCGCACGAACTCCGCCGGCTCGGCGCCACCGTCGAGCTCGAGCCAGAACGCGTCACGCCCGGAGGGCAGCTCCGACCGCGCCCCGCCCCCTGCCGCGCCCATCCGCGCCAGAACCTCATGGCCGCGACCGATGGCGCCGGCAGGAGCGCCCGTGGCGCGGAGCAGGGCCTCGAGGACGGCGTGCGGCAGCGGCGCCCCACCCTCGGGCGGTACGCCGACCGCGAGTTCCAGCACCCGCAGCGCGTCGTTCATCGGACCTGGGCCAGCTCCGCGAGCGCCGAGGCGCGATCGGGGAAGAGCCTGGCGTACTGGCCCAGCCCCATGATCTGGAACGTCTTGGCGATGCTCGGCGTGAGACAGCAGAACGCGAGGGTGCCCTTGACC
>JAKAFI010000168.1 GCA_021818005.1 Acidobacteriota bacterium
GGCCGCGCTCGGGTAGCGGCGCGCTGCGGGGCCGCCGCTGCGCCCGCCCGGCGGCGGAGCCATGAGGTACCTCGTCCTCTCCGACATCCACAGCAACATCGAAGCGCTGTGCGCCGTGCTCGCGCATGCGGCGCGCAAGCGGCGCGACGCCGTGCTTTTCCTCGGCGATGCCGTCGGCTACGGCGCCGCGCCGAACCAGGTCATCGAACGACTCCGCCGCCTGCGACCGGCCGTGATCGCCGTCCGCGGCAACCACGACCGCGTCGTGCTCGACCCCGACCGGGGCGCGGCGTTCTTCAACCCCCACGCCCGCCGCGCAGCGCTGTGGACCGCGGACGCGCTGGCGGCGGCCAACCGCCGGTACCTCGAGGCGGTCCCCCCGGGCCCGCGGACGGTCGAGCCCGGGCTCGCCATCTGCCACGGTTCGCCGGCCGACGAGGACGCGTATCTGTTCAGCGAGCACGAGGCGCACGACGCGTTCGCCGGCACCGACGCCGGCATCGCGTTCTTCGGCCACTCGCACGTGCCTTGCATGTTCGAGCAGACCCACGAGGACGGTCACGAGAGCCTGGTCGGAGTCCTGCTGCGAGGCAGCCGGGTCGTGGTCGATCTCGACCGCACCCGGCGCTACCTGATCAACCCCGGTTCGGTGGGCCAGCCTCGCGACCACGATCCACGCGCCGCCTACGCGATGTACGACTCTGAGGCGCGCCGGCTCACCCTCTACCGTATCGCCTACAACGTCGAAGGCGCCCGCCGCCGCATCCTCGCGGCGGGCCTGCCGCACCTGCTCGCCGAGCGCCTGGTCCACGGCGCGTGAGCCGCGCGGCGCCCACCGAGGGGGGGCGGGGCCGCCGCTCACTGCGTGGCGGCGAGCGCCGCCCGGAGCGCGGCGGCGAGCGCCGCCATGTTGAACGGCTTCTGCAGGAAGTGGACGGCGCCGGCCGAGAAGATCTCGCCGGCGACATCCTCCGGCGCGTACCCGGACATGACGATCACCTTGAGCCCCGGCCAGCGCCCCGCCAGCCGCTCGGCGACCTCGAGGCCGGTCCTCCCCGGCAGCCGGTAGTCGGTGAGGAGGATGTCGAACCCCGGCGTCGCCGGCAGGGCGATGGCTTCCTCACCGTTGGCCGTCGCCGTGACCGCGTAGCCGAGCAGCGTCAGGAGCTGCGTCAGCCCGTCGCGCGCCCCGGCCTCGTCCTCGACGAGCAGCACGCGCTCGCCGTGCCCGCGCAGGAGGTCGGCGGGCGCCGGCGCCGGCTCGGCCGGAGCGGCGTCGCCGGGCACCAGCGGCACCGTGAAGCGAAAGCGGGTCCCCCGGCCGGGGCGGCTTTCGACCTCGATCCGGCCGCCGTGCTCCTCGGCGATCCCCCACACCACGGCGAGGCCGAGGCCGGTGCCCTTGCCGGTCGGCTTGGTGGTGAAGAACGGCTCGAAGATGTGCTGCTGCACCTCCGCCGTCATGCCGAGGCCGGTGTCGGCGACCTCGAGCGCGGCCACGCGGTCGTCGCGGGTCACCGAGATCGTCAGCGTCCCTCCCGCCGGCATGGCGTCGCGCGCGTTGATCGCGAGGTTGGTCAGCACCTGCCCGATCTGCGCCGGGTCGGCGTCCACCAGGACGGGGGCGGCCGCCGGCCGGAACTCGAGCGAGATCGTTTCGGGGAGGAGCTGACGCAGCATCGCCGCGTGCTCGCCGGTGAGGGCGCCGAGGTCGAGCCGCTCGCGGCGGGTCGGCGTCTGCCTGGAGAACAACAGCAGCTGTCGCGTCAGGCCGGCGCCGCGCTCGATGTGGCGCTGGATCTCGGCGAGCAGCCGCGCGAGCGGCGAGTCGTGCGATTGCATCTGCGCCGCCTGCACCAGCGACAGCAACCCCTGCAGCAGGTTGTTGAAGTCGTGTGCGATCCCGCCCGCGAGCGTCCCCACGGCCTCCATCTTCTGCGCGTGCCGCAGCTGCGCCTCGGCGCGGCGGTGGTCGGTGACGTCGCGCGCGACCAGCACGACCGTGCCGTCGCCGCGCGGCACGACGGTGGTGACGAACGTGCGCCCGCCGCCGGGGGCCGGGAGCGTGTACTCCACCGTCTGCTTCCGCCCCGACTCGGCGGCGGCCGTGATTGCGGCCGTGATCGGGCGCGCGTGCTCGTCGTCGAAGACCTCCGCGACGGTGTTGCCGAGCAGCTCCTCCGGCGGGTGGAGGAGCGTGGCGGCGGTCGGCGCGACCTCGAGGTAGCGGCCGTCGCGCCCGAGTACGAGGACGACGTCCGGAAGGGCGGCGAAGAGGGCGCGCAGCTGCGCCTCCGATGCGCGCCGCGCCTCGGCCGCCCGCCGGCGTTCGGTGATGTCCTGGATCACGGCGAGGAACACCCGCTCGCCGAGGTGCTCGAACAGTTGCACGTGGACCTCGACCGGGTAGCGGCTGCCGTCCTTGCGTTCGTGCACGGTCTCGAACCGCTGCTCCGCCAGCGCGCCGCGGCGCAGCGGCGCGAGCAGCTCCGCGAACGCGGCCGGCGTGAGGTCCGGCTTGATGTCGAGCGGGGTCATCCCGCGTATCTCCTCGGCGCTGTAGCCGAGGTTGCGCAGCGCGCCCTGGTTGATGAAGCGGAAACGCAGCGTGTCGGCGTCGAACAGGTAGATCTCGTTGAGGCTCCCTTGGATCGTGGCGGTGAGCAGCATCCGCTCCCGTTCCGCCGCGCGCTCGGCGGTCTGGTCGCGGAAGACGAGCACGACGCCGATTGTCGCCCCCTCGGGGTCGCGAATCGGGGCACCGGAGTCGGCGATCGGCACCTCGCGGCCGTCGCGGGCGAGCAGCGCCGTGTGGTTGGCAAGGCCGACCACGGTCCCCTCGTGGAGCACGCGCGCCACCGGGTTCTCGGCGGGCTGGCGGGTGTGCTCGTTGACGATGCGAAAGACGTCGGTCAGCGGTCGCCCGCGCGCCTCGTCGAGCGCCCAGCCGGTCAGCCGCTCCGCCACCGGGTTCATGAACTCAACGCGGCTGTCCGCGCCGGTGGTGATGACGGCGTCGCCGATGCTGCGCAGCGTCGTCTCGAACCGCTGCAGCGCCGCGCTGCGGTCGCGCTCGGCGGCAAGCCTGGCGGCGAGCGCCGCCTTCCCCTGCGCCTTGTAGACGAACGAGCCGCCGAATCCGGCGAGCAGCACAAGGCCGAGCGCGCCCGCCAGCGTCGCCAGCACCCGCGCGTGCAGGCCGGCCAGCGCCTCGGCGCGGTCCATCTTCGCCACGACCGCCCACGGCGAGTCCGGGACCCGCTGCACCGCGGCCAGCACCGCAACGCCGCGGTCATCGCGCCCTTCGAACGACCCGCGGCCGCCGAGGGCGGCCCAGACCGCCGGCGACCCGGCGCGCGAGAGCGGGAGCCGCAGCCGCAGCGCCGCCTGCTGGGCGGAGCGCCGCCCGTTGAGGAACACCGCCTCGTCACCGCGGCGCTCGACCAGGAGCGCCTCGGCGGTGGCGCTCGGCACCGGCCAGCTCTCCATGAGGGGATAGATGCTCCGTGCGGCGTCGCAGCGCAGCACGACCACGGCGACCGCGGCCCCGCCGGCGCCGGCGACGGGCGCGAGCGCGTCCAGCACCGGGGGCCCCTCCCCGCCCGGGCGGAAGATGTCGCCGAGCTGCGGGGCGCGGGTCCGCGCCGCGCGCGCGATCTCGGCCCGCGTGGTCTCGTCGACCGTGGCGGCGCGGCCGTTGGCGGCGAGCACCGCCCCGCCGGGGGCGGTGAGGAACACCGTCTCGTTTGGGTGCACTCGCTCCGTGAAGGCGAGCTCGGCCTGGACCTCGCGCCGCATTTTCTCGTCGCCGGGGGCGGCGGCGATCTCGGCGAACAGACGGCGGTGCGCCAACTCCGCAACATCGGCGACGCGCTCGGCGCGCCAGCCCGCAATCGTGTGCGCCTGAAGCTGCGCGACCGTCGCCAGGCCGGCCAACGCCTGCCGGCGAGCGCTCGCCGTCTGCGCGCGGATGAACAGCACGCTCCCGGCGGCGGCGAGCACCGCCACCACCCCCAGCAGCACGGCCAACCGGACCCGGGTCAGACGCCTCGGCAGGATTCCCATTGCGATCTCCGGACGCTGCCAGCGGCCGCGACGGCGGCGCGGCCCGCGGTAAAATTGCCGTGAACGTTACCACAGGTCGGGGACGACGGTGACCTCGCGCTCCGCGCGACGGCTGGCGGCTGCGAAAGGAATGGGTGAGAATGATGCCGACTGCGAGGTGCGTGGGCCATGTGCGACATGAACCGGAGCGAGACAGGCGAGCATCGCCGCTGCTTCCGCTGCGGGCGCGACCTCGGACCGCGGCTCGAGTGGAAGAAGATGGACACCGAGGCCGGACCGATCTGTTACCTGTGCTTCAACGATGCGTCGGCGGCGGAGCGTGCGCGCGAGCAGCCCCAGAGGGACCGGTGAGGATCGCCGGGCCGGCCGCTCGCGCTTGTGCCGGAGCGGCGATCGCCGCCGTGCTGCTGGCGACCGCCGCCCGGACGGCCGCGCCGCCCGCGCCAGCGCCGCTCGCCCCCGAGCTCGAGGCGCGGGCGCGGCTCCTGGAACTGGCCGACGCCCGCCGCTTCGACGCCGCTGCGCTGACGGGCCTGGCGGGAAACCCGGCGCCCGCCGTCCGCGCGGCGACCGCCGACGCCCTCGGGCTGCTCGCGAACCCGGAGGGCGCGGGGCTGCTGGCCCGCCTCGCCCGCGACCGTGAACCCGCGGTGCGGGCCGCCGCGGCCGCGGCGGCCGGGCGCCTCCTCGCCGAGTTCCCGGCCGACGCCGGCGTGCGCAAGGCCGGCGGCGGCGCGTTGCGCCGGCTGCTCGCCGACCCGGTGGCGGCGGTACGCGCCGCGGCCGCCTGGGGGACCGGACGGGCGCAGCGGCCCGGGGGCGACCTCTGGCTGCTGCAGCGGCTGGCGCGGGAGAACGACCCCGTGGTGGAGGCCGCGCTCCTGCAGGAGCTGTGGCGTTTCCCCGGCGCGCTCTGGCTCCGGCGGGCGATCGGTCAGCTGGCGAGCCACGACGCGGGGGTTCGATTTGCGGCCGCCTGGTCGCTGGCGCGGGCGGGGCGTGCCGAGGCCGCGGTCGGCCTGCGCCGGGCGTGCCGGGACACCGACCCGCTCGTGCGCATGGCCGCGCTGGAAGGGTCGCGGCGCCTCCCCCCGCCGGCGCTCTGGCCGGAGCTGCTGGCTGGCGTCGCGGATCCGGATGCGCGGGTCCGCATCGCCGCGATGGAGGGCCTGACGGGCGCGCTCGAGCGCGGACACGACCGCTCGCTGCCGGCGGAGGCGGTCGCGGCTGTCGAGCGCGTGCTCGCCGACGCCGACCCCAACGCGGTGCAGGCGAGGGTGGCGGCCGTGCGGCTCGCCGGCGCTGCCCGCTGCTGTGAGGAAAGGCTCCAGGAGATCGTGCGTTCGGGCGAGCCGTGGGTCGCAGGCGAGGCGCTGATCGCGCTGGCGCACGACGGCGTGCGGGGGAGCAGAACGACCGTTCGCGAGTGGTTGGCCTCGAGCGAGCTGCCGCGGCGGCTGGCCGCCGTCCGGGCGCTGGGGCGGAGCGCCGGTGGGGGCGCTGCGCTCCTGGCGGCGCTGGCCGACCCGGTGGCCGAGGTGCGGCTCGCGGCCGTGGAAGCGCTCCGTGACGCGCCGGGCGCGGCCGTGACGACCGCCCTCGACCAGCGTATGGCTGATGTGGATCCGGTCGTGCGGGCGGCGGCCGTCGAGGCGCTCGCCCGGCGCCACGCCGCGCCGGCCGAGCCGGAGCTGTTGCGGCTGCTCGCGCGTGAGCGTGGCGCGGCGGCCCCGGACGCGGCGGTGGCGCTGATCGACGTTCTCGCGGCCGGAAAGAGTCTCTCCGATGGCGCCCGCGCGGCGCTCGACGGCTTGCGTGATTGGCCGGACCCGGTCGTGGCGCGGGCGGCGTGGCAGTGCCTCGCAAAGCACGGCGTGGTGCGCCCGCTGCCCGAGGTGAGGAGCGCCGAGGGCCTCGCCTTCTACCGCGGGGTGGTGAACTGGGCGGCCGTGCCGCGCTGGCTGCAGGTGGTGACGGTGCGGGGGACGATGCAGATCGTCCTCGACACCGCGAGCGCTCCGCTCGAGTGCTTCCGCATCGCGGCGCTCGCCGAGAAGAGGTTCTACGACGGCCTGACGTTCCACCGCGTCGAGCCGGACTTCGTCGTCCAGGGCGGCGACCCTCGCGGCGATGGCTGGGGTGGGCCCGGGTTCGTGATGCGCGACGAGCTCTCGCTGGCGCCGTTCGCCGCCGGCGCCGTTGGGCTCGCGCTCTCCGGACCGGACACCGGCGGCTCGCAGCTGTTCGTCACGCTGACGCCCCGCCCGCACCTGCTCGGGCGCTACCCGCACCTCGGCACGGTCGTGGCCGGCTTCGACGTGGCCACCCGCCTTCGGGTCGGAGACCGGATCCTCGCGGTCACGGCGGGCGAGGGCCCGCGGCCGACGTACTACCCGGTCTGGTACGGGCCCCTCGACCCGGCCCGGCTCGACCGGGAGATCCCCGGGTGGCACGACGAGGCCGCGGACTACCGGCCGCAGGAGAGGTGGCTCGCGCTGCTGCGCACCGCGAAGGTGCGCTACGGCCTCGTGGTGGCGATGGGCACCTGGTGTTCGGACTCGCGGCAGCAGATCCCGCGGCTGCAGGCGGTGCTGGCGGCGCTCGGAAAGGGGTCGCCGTTCGACGCGCCGCGCCTCGTCGGGGTGGACCGCAGCAAGGCCGTGGACCCGACGTCGTACCCGTTCGGTCCGGTGGACCTGGTGCCCACGATCGTGGTGACCGCGGGCGGGGCCGAGGTCGGACGGATCGTCGAGAC
>JAKAFI010000169.1 GCA_021818005.1 Acidobacteriota bacterium
GCCCGGGCGAACGACGCACAGCACCTTGGCCTTGTCGTCGAAGAACGCGCGGATCTGGTCGTCCTGCCACAGCACCGGCACGGGGTGCGGGCTCCAGAACGGGTTCGGGCGCGAGTCCATCACGGCGATCGGGTTGCCGGTGTAGAAGTTGACGCCGCGGGCGTAGAGCTTGCTCGCGACGATCGTCTGGCCGGCCAGCCCCTGCGCGGCGACGATCCGCGCCGTGTCGGCGTCGGTGAAGCCGTCGGTGGCGGCCGCGGGGATGGAGAGGAAGCACACGAGGACGACCGCCAGGAACCCGGCCGCGTTGAGGGCGATGACCGGCGCGGTCCGGCGCAGCAGCAACAGCGCGCCGCACGCCACCTGGACGACCCCGAACGCCGCCACGGCGAGCAGCAACGGGCGCAGCTGGGCGGCGAGCGGGCCGTGCGCGAGCCACGGCGCGGCGATCATCCCGGCGCCGAAGAGCGCGAATAGGGCGGCCGCGGCCGCGGTGCGGCGGCGCATCCCGTCGAGCGACTCGAGCGAGAGCGCGAGCAGGACCGCCAGCGCCGGGAACAGCGGCAGGATGTAGCTCGCGAGCTTGGAGTGGGCGATGGCGAAGATCACGTACACCGCGAGCAGCCACATCGCGAGGAAGGTCACGAGCGGGCGGTGCCTCTTCCACCCGGCGCCGAGCGATGCGAGCAACGGCGTCCAGGGGAACATGCCGACGACGATCACGGCGGGGTAGAAGTACTGGTTGTCGAAGTTGGTGTGCTCGGCGCGCAGAATCCGGTCCCAGTTGTCGTGGATGAAGAACTCGCCGGTGAACGCGCGGCCGTAGGTGAGCGTCGCGTAGACGTACCACGGGGCCGCGATCGCGAGAAAGGCGAGCCACCAGGGGTGGACGAGGAACGACCTGAGCGCCGCGCGCTCGCCCGTCACGAGCAGGAACGCGACGATCGCCAGCAGCTCGATGATGATCCCCACCGGTCCCTTGGCCAGGACGGCGAGCGCCCCGGCTGCCGCGAAGAGGTACAGCCAGCGCGGCCGCCGCTCCACGAACCACAGGTAGAACCCCCACATGCTGACCACGATGAGTGAGGTGAGCACCATGTCGGTGAGGAGCGCGATCGACTGGCCGAGGACGAGGAGCGAGGTCGCCTGGATCAGCGCCGCGAGCGCCGCGGTCCGCTCGGGCAGCACGCGCCGGCCGAGGAAGTACGTGGCGGCCACGCCGAGCAGGCCGAACAGCGCCGGGATCAGGCGCGCGGCCCACGGGGTCACGCCGAACGCCGAGAACGACGCCATCAGGCACCAGTAGGTGAGCGGCGGCTTCTCGAACTGCGGCTGCCCGAACATGAGCGGCGTGAGCACGGTGTGGTGCTGCAGCATCTCGCGCGCCGTCTGCGCGTAGAACACCTCGTCGGGGTCGGTGAGCGGCAACAGGTTGAGGCCGGCGACGTACGTGAGACCGGCCAGCGCGATCAGGGCGAGGATCAGTGCGGACCGGCGCACGTTGGCCGTTCCGGTTTCCGGCGATGGTAGCGGACGGATGGTGCTCATGCGCGGTCTCCATGGGGGGGCGACGGCGCCACGGTGTTTGCTCGCGTGCCCACCCGATACCGCACCTTAGCAAGCCGACGCGGCGGTGCCAAGAGACAGCCTGCTCCGGGTTGAATGGCGCTGGGCCGAGATCTGTTGAGAAGATCTGTTGAGAACAAGTAGACAGAGTATCAGTAGTGATTGAGGCATGGATTCCTCCTGCCAACCTGCGCACCATCTTGACATGGCAGGCGTACAGCTGAGAAGATTCCTTAACCCCGTTCGTTGGGGATTTTGACAGAGAGGTGGCATGATCAGTTACAGCGCACTGGGTAGCTTCGTCTTTGGAGCCGGTCTCACGCTGGGGAGTGCTCTACTCCTCGGGTGTCAACCGAGTTCATCTCGGGGTGGCGTCGTCGCGACGGCGACGACCGAGGGCGAGCATGGGCATCATGAGCACGCCAGGCTGGTAGCGCCGACGCTCGAGCAGATTTCAGACCGATTTCGTGCACTGGGCGACCCCGGTGCGGCCGCGCGCATCGCACGAGTGAGACTGGTCGGTATGCTCGAATTCGCGAACGGGGGTGCGCGGCTGCCGATCGAGGAAGTCGGGGTCTGGCCAGACCGCTACGAGTTGAGGCTGCGCGGCGCCGGGGAAACGGCGCCGGTCGTGTCGTTGACGCCTGCAGGGCTGCGGTTGAGCCTGCCGGTGGGTTGGCCGGGTTCGTTCGAGCCGACGGAGGAATTCGCCGAACTGCGGATGCGGTCACTGTTCGTTCTTAGGCACGTAGCGGAGGCGCTGGCACGGGGCGGCACGCTCGTGCCGACGGCCTTTCCGACCGAGGGCGTCGCGGCTCTCGATGCCGTCGACTCGCGGGGACGGTTTCGCGTCGTCTGGGGCGGGCTCACCGGGAGGATGCTGGCGGTCGAGGACGACTCCGGCCGCGTGTACTTCCCCGCGTTCTTCCAGGCCGGGCCGTGGTTTCTCCCTTCGGTTCAGTCATTCGAGTCCAACGGTGTGATCGAAGCGGTCGTGCGGGTGACCTCGGTCGAGACCGTACCGAGGACGTGAAGGGAGTATCGGAATCGTTCGGGCGCGGACGCGCCCATAAGGGAGGAACGAAGATGCGCTTGCAAGGAAAGAGAGTCTGGTTGTTGGTTTCGTGTGTCGTCCTGCTGGCTGGTGTCTCAGCCTTTGTCTACGCGGCGTTCACCAACGGCGGCTTCGAGTCTGGCGACTTCACGGGGTGGACGCGAACGTCGTTCCTGAACACCGGGGGGTTGACTGGCACTGAACCGTTCAGCGGTGCGAGCATCACGCGTGCGTCTGGGGGTGACATCGCCGAAGACGCCATTGTGACCGCAGCGTCTCCCGAAACCGGGGTCGATCCCGTCCTTGGCAGTTCGGCGTCGCTCAAGTTCCCCAAGTTCGGTGTGTACTCGGCCAGGGTCAACAGCAATTATGCAAATTACCACTCGAACTCGATCGTGCAGCAGGCGACGATGACCGCGGCGGACGTCGACACCGATGGGAAGGTGCACATCCGCTTTGCGTACGCGCCGGTGCTGCAAAATCCGGGTCACCCGCCCGCGGAGCAGCCATACTTTTACGTCGGGCTCCGCAACGTCACCAAGTCGAACGCTTTGCTTTACGAGTCCCTGAACTTCTCCAACCAGCCGGGCGTCCTCTGGAAGACCTCGAACGGAGTGCTATACACGGACTGGCAGATCAACGACATCGCGCCCGGCAACTCGCAGCTTGCCGTGGGCGACACCGTCCAGATCGAGGTCATCGGTGCAGGGTGTTCGCAGGGCGGCCACTTCGGCTACGTCTACGTGGACGCGTTCGGCCGCGACATCCCAGGACTCTCGGTGCAGAAGGTCGCCGACAAGACGATCGTCGCGCCCGGCGACACCCTCACCTACACCTTTACCTATCGTAACGGCGGCAGCGCGGCCGCGGGGAACGTGTTGGTGAAGGAGACGGTCCCGGCGCAGACGACGTTCGCCTCGGTCTCCGACACGACCCACTGTTCCCAGGCTGCGGGTCTCGTGACGTGCAACTTCGGGCAGCTCGCGGCGGGCGCCTCGGGCACGTTCCAGGTCGCTGTAACCGTGAACGCCGGCGCCACCGGCTCCGTCGACAATGGGACGTACACGATCGAGAGCGACGGGACCAACCCGACCGGCAGTGCCGTGAGCCCGACGATCGGGCCGCTGATCTCGGTGCCACTGACTGGGCCTGCGACGGACATTGCCATCACCAAGAGCGCCGCTCCGGCCGTCGTGGATCCGGCTGGTGGACCCCTGACCTACACGCTGACCGCAACCAACAATGGGCCCGCTGTCGCGCAGAATGTCGCGGTCAGCGACAACCTCCCGGTCGGGGTGACATTGGTCTCCGCGACGCCGAGCCAGGGCGTGTGCCTCGGCGTCTCCGCGATCACCTGCAACCTCGGGAACATCGCCTACCCGGGGTCAGCGACCGTGACCATCGTCGTCACACCCACCCAGCTCGGCACGATCTCGAACACTGCCACGGTCTCGGGCAGCTTCACGGACTCGAACCCGGCGAACAACTCGGCGACCGCGACGGCGCAGAACGGCAAGGAAGCGATCCCCACGCTGAGTTGGCCGGGCGTCCTCGTCATGATTCTCCTCGTGATCGTCGTGGGCGCCGCTGCCGTGACCATGAGGCTCTGATCCGGCGGCCGCGTGCGGCCGTAGGCCGGTCTTGAGGCAGGAACCACGCGCGGCCGGGTCGGGCGAGTGCCCGACCCGGCCTCGCTCTGTCCAGCGGTGACTCGCCGACGCCAACTCCTCGCAGTGAAGCCAACCTTTCGCCTCGGGTGACTTACCGTAATGGCCGGATCGGCAGTTGAGAGCGAACGGGCACCTTGCTGGTCCGTCGAATGGGCCGGGGAACTGTCGAGTGGCGGCTCTGCGGCCGAGCGGGGGCAAACCGTCAACTGGTTGGGTGGGTTGTGGAGGCCGAGTATACTGGCGGCGTGAGTACACCGAGTACGCTGTTTTCGCAACGCACGTTCTCCGAGTTCGACCTCTTTCCCCAGGTGCAGCAGGGTCTCGACGACGCCGGCTTCCAGCGCTGCACGCTGGTGCAGGCCGAGGTGTTACCGCTGGCGCTGGCGGGGCGCGACGTGGCCGCGCAGGCGCAGACCGGCACCGGCAAGACGGCCGCGTACCTGGTCACGATCTTCACCAAGCTGCTGGCCAAGCCGGCGCCCGAGCCGCGGGTGCCGCGGGCGCTCATCATCGCGCCGACGCGGGAGTTGGTCGTTCAGGTCGCGGACGACGCCGGCAAGCTGGGGCGGCACACCGGGCTCGTCACCGAGGCGGTGTTCGGCGGGATGGACTACCGCGAGCAGCGCGACGAGCTGCTGCACGGCGTCGACATCCTGGTCGGGACCCCCGGCCGGCTGCTCGACTACCTCCGCCAGGGCGTGACCTCGTTGCGGCAGGTCGAGGTGTTCGTGGTGGACGAGGCGGACCGCATGTTCGACATGGGGTTCGTCGACGACCTGCGCGAGATCACCCGGCGGTTGCCGCCGCCCTCCCGCCGCCAGACGATGTTCTACACCGCGACCCTTTCGCCCCGGGTGCTGGCGCTCGGCTACAACGAGATGCGCAACCCCGCGGAGATCGTCGTCAACCCGGAGGAGATCACCCCGGACCGGCTCGAGCAGGCGCTATACCACGTCGGCGCGCGCGAGAAGTTCTCCCTGCTGCTCGGGCTCCTCGAGCAGGAGGGGACCAGCCGCACGATGGTCTTCGTCAACACTCGCGAGGAAGCGCGCCGTCTCGTCGAGCGGCTCGAGCGGCACGGCTTCGAGGCCAGTGGGCTGACGGGCTCGGTGATCCAGCGCCGGCGGTTGAAGGTGCTCTCCGACTTCAAGGACGGGACGCTGCCGATCCTGGTCGCCACCGATGTCGCGTCGCGCGGCCTCCACATCGAGGGCGTCTCGCACGTGATCAACTACGACCTCCCGCAGGACCCGGAGGACTACGTGCACCGCGTCGGACGCACGGCGCGCGCCGGCGCCGAGGGGAAGGCGATCTCGCTCGCGTGCGAGAACTTCGTCTTCTCGCTGCCGGCGATCGAGAAGCTGCTCGGCGCCACGATCCCGGTGAAGTTCGCCGAGGACTCCATGTTCCGGCCCGTGCTGCCGCGCCCGCGGCCGCAATCGCATGCGCACGCGCGCCACGAGACGCCACGGCGCGGTGGCGAGACAGCGCCGAGCCCCGCGGTTCCGGCGGCTCCGGCGGCGCCCGCGGAGCCGGCGAAGAAGCGGCGCCGGCGCCGGCGTCGCAAGCCCCCGGGGGGCGCAGCCGGGCCGTCGCCGTCGCCCGCGGCGGAGTGAGACGGCACCGCCGCCCGGCGCGGTCGTGTACAATCGTTGCACGGGAGGATCACCATGAGATCGCGACGTGCCATCGTTGTGGTTGCGGCGTGCGCCATGCTCGCCGCTGCGCTGGTCGGGTGCGCTTCGGCGCCCGCGGACCCGGACTGGCGGGGCCGCAAGATCGACGAGGCGATCGCGCGCTACGGCTCACCCACGCAGGTGTCGGCGTCGGAGACCGGCACCCTCTACGTCTGGCGGATGAAGCACGAGCGGCAGGGGATGGGCGGGTTCCCCGGGGCCTCGCGCGAGATCAGCACCACGATCCGGATGATGACCGTGAACGCGGACGGCGTCATCACCTCGAACACCTTGACCGATCAGTGAGCGGCCTGCGGTTCGGGCCGGGTCACCGCGAACACCGTATACGGGACTTCTCCTGGCCCAGCCACGACCGCCTGCTTGAGCTTCGGCCGCTCGAGCTCGACCATCATGCCGTACCCGAGGCCGAGCGCACCCCCTCGAGTGAGAGGTCCTGACCGGCCGTGCCTGCCCCGCCGCCGTGGCCGCGAAAGCCACAAGAGCCAGCAAGGACGCCGCGCCCGATCCGAGTGCCGTGCCGATCGCCTTCTTGATCGCCTCCGTCCAACGGCTGCAGTGCACCGGAGATCGGCCCGCCCGCCCTGATAGAATCCGGCCGCTGGCGGAGCACAGGAGGTCGGGATGGGCGAGCGGTTGACGGGAGCGTTCGAACGGCCGTTCTGCGGCCGACTGCGGGCGGCCGACATCGGCCGCCGCGTCGAGCTGGTCGGCTGGGTGCGCCGGCGCCGCAACCTGGGCGGGATCGTGTTCGTCGACCTGCGCGACCGCGAGGGTTGGGCGCAGGTGCTGCTGCGCGACGAGCTGCGCGAGGCGGGGGAGA
>JAKAFI010000170.1 GCA_021818005.1 Acidobacteriota bacterium
CACGAGCCGCATCGACCGCCACAGCGGCTGTCGGCCGGTGCGCAGCGCCAGGTGGTAGTGCGTCGCCATCACGCACCACGCGAGCACCGACAGCCCGTGCTCGCGCGTGACCTCCCGGATCACCTCGACGAGGTCCGCCGCCTCGGCCGGCTCCGCAAACGCCGCTTCCCCGCGCGCGGCCCGGCAGTAGACGTGGTACGTCGCCCCCGCCACGAACACCCGCGGCCGCCGCGGCATCCTCCGCCTCCCACCTTGAGATCAGCTGCACGCATCCTACCACCCCAAGGTGAGATGGTGATACCTGGTACCGATCAGGCTGAGGGTGCGGCTTCCGTCCGCCACCGAGCCGTCACCTCCGACCGCGGTCCCGGGCCGGCGGTCATGCGGAATAAGGGAGACCGCCGCCCGGTTGGAGGACGCGTTCCTTCACGAAAGACTCGAATGACGTCGGGTACGCAAACGCAACGTCGGAGTGGCCGTTTCGATCGATGACCTGAAGGAGGAGATCATGTCGATGACGCGTTTCTGGATCACTGTGGCTGTTCTTGGCGCGGCCGCGAGCCCCGCGGTCGCCCAGTCCGCAACCGACCGAGCCGAATTTCGCGCGGAGGTCAAGGCGCTGCGCGTCGCGGGAGCGCAGGGCCCGGCCGCGATGGCGCCGGGCGGCGCCGATCCCGACTCGTTCGGGCGCAACGTGCAGTTCTACGGCCTGATGCAGAGCGGGACCGTGAGCCTTCAGGGGGACTGCACGCCGGCCCCCGGGGACCCGGCCCCCGGCCCCGACGACCGCTGCGTGGTCCTGAACCCGGCGCCGGCGCCCACCACGTTCGACCTGCCCGACGTCGGCCGCCTCACGATCCCCGGCCGCAGCGTTCACTCCGTGCTCTGTCACTGGCTGACGCCGATCGCCTACTACGGCTTCCAGAACGCCACCGGCGTCTTCCAGCCCAACGCGACGTTTCGCCTGCTTCCGTACGTCATCGTCGAGAGCTCCGTCCTGAGCGATCCGGCGCTGATCGACCCCACCACGGGTCTGCCGTTCAACGGCCAGCTCGAGACCGCCTTTGCCGCCACGTACCAGGATTCGCAAAGCCTCGACCCGGGCCAGAGCGCGACGCGGAGGTTCAGCGAGACCCGCGTCTGCATCGGAGGCTTCCTCAGCAAGGACCTCCTGACGCAGACGTTCGGTCTGACCGACGCCCAGGCGACGGCCGTCTTCCGCCACGACATCACGCTCCGCTTCGGTCTGCGCGGCAACGCGGCGATGCTCAACAACGGCTTCGTGACGTACGGGTTGCGCGTCGTGGGGGACTGACGGTGAGCCCGCGACCGCGGCCGGGCGGCGCCTGTTCGGGTTCGCGCGCGGCCGGCCCGGGGGGAGGTCGGGGTGTGGCCGTTGACACGGGATTGCGACCTGATATCATTTACCGCAGACGATATCGGGGTCGATGTCGACGAGGCCTTGCAGAAAGCCGGAGGGGACCAGGTCCGCCGACGAGCAGGCTCGGCGAGAGAGCGTGGCCGGCCGCAGCAGGGTCGTTGCGGCGGCGGCCGCGGAGGGCGGGAGGACACGATGAAGGTGAACCGAAATCCAGGACTCGCCGTTCTGGCCGCCGGCGCGGCGCTCGTGTGCGCCGCCGCCGGTGCGGGGACGGCGGCGGCGGGCGCCGGGGCGACGTGGGGCGTCGGCGTCACGAACAACACCAGGTACGCGCTCACGGCGACGGTGACCGCGTATGACGCAGCGAAGAGCACGACACAGACTTTCAGCCGGTCGATCGGTCCCGCCACGGCGTACCTCTTCCGTCTCCCTGACGGCGTGCGACCGATCCAACTCCGCGGCGCTCTCACGATCGCCGGCGAGCAGACGCCGGTGCCCGGCGTTTGCATCAACGGAACCAGCGCGGCGTGCAACGGCAACGGCTACGAGTCCGACACCTCGTGGATGCTGAGGGGATCGGGAAGCGACTATGCGTTCACCACGTTCCCGGGCCGTTAGCCGCTCGGCCGCTCTCGCCGCCGCGTGCACCCTGCTGGCGGGCGCCGCGTTCGCCGATCTGATCGTTCCCGCCGGCGGGACCGTCTCGCTCGGAGGTGGGACGATCGACCTGGGTTGCAGCGACGTCGTCGTCGGCGGGGGGCTGCAGCTCGGCGCCGGCGCCGCCGCGGGGACCCGTAACCTCACCATCCTCGCGGGCGGGACCCTCGACGCGGGCTCGGGCGCGATCACACTGGCCGGCGGCTGGAGCAACGGCGGGACGTTCAACTCCGGCAGCGGCACGGTGTCGTTCGTCGATGCCGGAGGCTGCTCGGTCGCGTCGACGATCAGCGGTGGGACGACGTTCTACGACCTCAGCCTGATCAGCTCGACCGGCAAGGTTTACACGTTCGAGGCCGGGATGACCCAGACCGTCGCCAACTCCTTGACGATTCAGGGAGTGGCCGGCACGCCGCTGCAAATCGTCAGCAACACGCCCGGCGTCCAGGGGAACCTCAACCTATCGCCCGGCGGCACCCAGAGCATCGCGCACGTCGGGGTCACGGACAACTGGGCGACGGGGCAGCCCCTCGCGCCCTTCCAGACCAACGAGGGAGGCGGAGGCAACGCCCGAGGGTGGTTCGGCCAACCGCTCCAGAGCACCGGAATTCCTGCGCTCGGGGGAGCCGGTCTGATCTTCCTCGCGTTCCTCATCGGCACGATGGCGGTGCTTGCCATTCGGCGTCCTCGCGAAACGACTCACGCCTCGTGAGAGCAGGAGGGGATGATGAAATTCGAGAGCTGGAGAAGGTGGTCCCAGATCGGAGTGGTGGGGGCGGCCTTCGTGGTCGCACTCTGGTTCGCTGTGGGTGTCGCCGGCGCAGCCGATGTCGAGGTGCGAACGCCCCCCGGCGGCAACTTCGTGGTCAAGGACAATGCCGGCGCCACGACGCTGCTGCAGGTCCTCGGCACCGGGTCGGTCTCGATCCCGGGCCTCCCGGCGGCGCCGACGTTTCCGAACGCGCTGTGCTTCGACGCGAACGGGGTCCTCGGCCAGTGCAGCCCTGCGGCTGCGAGTCCGATCGTGACGGGGACGAAGAACATGACGCTGGCCGTGCCCGGCTTCGCGAACCTCGCGTCGTTCGCGGTTGCGGCCGGCGACGCGGCGGGTGGGTTGATCCACTACACGATCGTGGCCACCGACGGCGGTTCCCAACTGGTGACGGAACGCGGGACGATCCTGTTCGATGCCACCACGAACGCGATCACGTGCTCGGTGCAGGCGGACGACAAGCTTTCATTCGGCCCGGTCAACTCCGGCTGTACGCCGGGGTTCTTCAACCCCGGCCTGCAACCGGGGTTGACCGTGTACGACAACGTGAGCTTCGGGTCCCCAGCTCCGATCGCGACCCACGTGGTCTACTTCGAGATCCACAACGTCTCGGCCTCCGCGATGCGGCTGGAGTGAACCTGCAAAAGGGGCTCAGGTACGCCCCCAGGTGAAGTGCGGTTGCGTGGGCAGGTACCAGTCGTTCATGACGATCTGTCGTCGCCACGGTGGATGAAAATGGGGTGGGGATGGAGAGAGGTCGACATACCTTGGTGCTGAGAGCCCGCGTACCAGTCTGACCCGAGCGGCTGCCGGAACCACAGATTGTGCCACGAGCACGCGGACCAGACTCGTCGTTTCGAGCCGCGACTCCCTCCCCGGAGAGGAGATAGGTACCAGGTCCGGCATTGTTGACACGTTGGGGATCGCGCGGCTCACCAGTCAATCCCGCCTCGGCTCCGCTTCGACCGCGTCCACTTGACGTTCGGACGAAGGCTCAAGCAGGCGCCGGTCACGGCCGCGTTGCATCCACCGGCTCGCCGTCGCCGCTGGCCGCACCGGGCAGCGGCCCACGTTCCCATCTGCCGAAAGCCGAGGAAGCCGACGAACTGAACGCCGGCCTCTCGCGGAGACGAGCACTTGCCTCTGTGTAGGTGTTGTATTACATTGCCACCGGAGGGTGCTATGGGAGTTCAGACCGTGCGGCTGCCGGACCAGATCGCCCGCCGCCTCGACAAGCTCGCCAAGAGCACGAAGCGGTCGAAGTCGTCGTTCATCGTCGAGGCGCTGGAGCTCTATCTCGACGAGCGGGACGACCTCGAAACCGCGCTGGCGCGCGTTCGCGAACCGCGGGCGGAGTACCTCGATCACGACGAGGTCAAGCGTGCCCTCGGCCTCGATTAGGTGGGAGCGCCGTGCGGTCAAGGAGCTCCAGGCGCTCGCGAAGGATGCGCAGCAGCGCATCGTCGCAGCGGTAGAGTCGCTGAAGGACGAGCCGCTCAAGGGCGAGCAACTGTCCGCCCAATGGAAGGGGCTGCGCCGGCTTCGAGTCGGCCGGTACCGCGTGATCTACGCGTTCGACGGCCGGCGGTTCCTCATCCTGGTGGTGCGGGTCGGGCATCGCAGGGACGTCTACCGAACCGGCTGAACCCCGTCGCGCGCCCGATCGCGATCGGTTCGAGATAGCACCATCTCCCCCTCGGTCGCCGCGCACGGTGCAATGCGGCGGGTTGGGCGCACCCGTTCGCTGTGGACGTCGAGCCGCCACAGGTCGAACGGAGCCGGATCGATCCCTGATCAGAGCCCGACGACGCTGCGCAGCTCCAGCCTCTTCATCGCGTCGAGCGCCAGCTCCCAGCGGCCCTCGGCGCAGAGGCCGCGCACGCCGCCCTCCTCGTACGCCTGCTCGGCGGCGGCGACGCACGCCGCGCGCACCGTCTCGGCCAGCCGCAGCGCGTCCTGCTCGTCCATGGCCGCCTCCCCTCGTCGGTAACCCGGCCGCGGCCGCGGCCATGCCCGCCCGCCACAGCGGCTGTCATCGATCCGCTGCCGTTCGTGGGGCTCCCCGTCATTACGAGGCGTCCCGCCGCAGGCGGGAGGACGACGGCCCGTTCCCGACCCGATCTCCATCGCCCGCGCCGGAACACGGGACTGCGTCGTCCACCTCGCTGCGCTCGGTGTCCTCGCAGTGACGGGGGTTTCGCGACGTCCGACGGCAGGTTGGTATCAAGATAGGTACCAGGTCCGGCCTAGTTGACAAGCTACTTGCGTACCTGGCACTCGTTGGCCCATTGCGCCCGGCGCGCGACGAGACGCCCTACGGCGTGCCCGCCGGCTTCTTGCCCTGGGCTCGTTCCCACGCCTTCTGCTCGTTCAGCATGCCGTTGGAGATGATCGTCAGGTAGCCTTTCTTGGCCTGCGGGTCGTAGATGAGGACCATCGTCGTGACGCTACCCGCCCAGACGTACCGCTCCACGGACGGGTTCGGCTGGACTCCATCGCCGAACTGCTCGTTCAGGGTATCCAGAACGCACTTGTAGTTGTCGTGACCGCGGACCCCCACGCGCACGTCGGACAGCCTCCCCTGCCAGAACCCGTACTCCACGCTCTCGAGATGCGCGCAGCCCATCGTCCGCTTCTCCGCCGGGTCCTCGTAGAGACGGATGCCGCCGAAGCTGGGATCGGTCAGGACGGGCAGCCCCCACTCCCTGGGGAGAGCCAGCCCCCATTCGTGTCCGCGGAACCCCGGCTCCTCGTTCTGATAGGCGCTCGCCGCCACCGCCAGGAACGCCACGGCCAAGACCGTCAGTACGCGCTTCTTCATCTCGCCCCCCGTTCACTTGCCGCGCCGAGCCGCTCCGGAGCCCAGCCCCCAGTTCGCCGTGGCCGAGAAACGACCCCAAGGCTGCCTCCGTGTCTTGTACTCCCTTTTCGCCGGGTAATCTATGCGGGGGACGCGGCGGAGCGGCCCCCGTGGCAGGTGTCCCCATCTCGTCTTCCTCGGTCTCGGTGGGCGGCCTCGAGCCGGGTGGCCGACACCTCGAGGGTGAACCGTCGTCCGTGGAGGGCTCACCGTCATCGCGAGGCGTCCCGCCGCGGGCGGGGGGACGGCGACCCGTTTCCGACCCGATCTCCATCGCCCTCGCCGAAACACGGGACTGCTTCGTCCACCTCGCTGCGCTCGCTGTCCTCGCAGTGACGGTGATTTCGCGACGCCTGACGGCACGGCGGCTCACGGCGTCGCGGCGACCTTGTCCTGCAGCTTGGCCGCCAGGAATGCCGCGGTCGCCTCGTCGGCGCGCAGCCAGTCGTGCCAGCGCAGGAAGCCGTGGATCTCGTTCGGGATCACGATCTCCTCGTGCGGTACCCCGGCCTTGCGCAGCCGCTGCACGAGGTCGACCATCTCGTGGAAGCGCACGTTGCGGTCGTCGTCGCCCTGGATCAGCAACACCGGCGATTTCCATGTCGCGATGGCGGCGACCGGCGAGGAGTCCCACGCGCGCTTGAGGATGCGGTCCCAGTCGTACTGCTCGTAGCGCGTGCGCGTGGTGGTGAGGCCGTCCTCGTCGTGGAGGATCGTGTACGACCAGTCGTGCACGCCGTGCATGTCCACCCCGGCCTTGAACACGTCGGAGTTGCGCGCGAGTCCGAGCGCGGTGAGGTAGCCGCCGTACGAGCCGCCCCAGATCCCGATCGCCGCCGGGTCCACCCCGGGCACCCGCTGCAGGAAGCGGGCGCCGGCGAGCACGTCCTGGTACTCGGCGGCGCCGGCCGGGCCCGCGTGCTGCGGGTTGTGGAAGGCGTGGCCGTAGCCGATGCCGAGGCGGTAGTTGACCGCGAGCACGGCGAAGCCGCGGCTGGCGAGGTACTGGTTCACCGCGTAGCTGTTCGAGTAGTAGTCCATGTAGTGCCAGCCGAGCAGCATCTGCCGCGGCG
>JAKAFI010000171.1 GCA_021818005.1 Acidobacteriota bacterium
GCGCAGCGGCCGACGCCGTCCGGCTGCCGTTGTACCGCTACCTCGGCGGCGTGGACGCGACGCTCCTTCCGGTGCCGATGTTCAACATCCTCAACGGCGGCGTGCACGCGAACTGGCAGGGGACCGACCTGCAGGAGTTCATGATCGCCCCGGTGGGGGCGGCGAGCGTCGCCGAGGCGGTGCGCTGGGGGGCCGAGACCTACCACGCCCTCAAGGGGGTGCTCAAGGCCGGCGGCTACCCGACCGCGGTCGGCGACGAGGGCGGCTTCGCCCCGGCGTTGAAGACCAACCGCGAGGCGCTCGAGCTGATCGTGCAGGCGATCGAGAAGGCCGGCTTCCGGCCGGGGGAGCAGATCGCGATCGCCATCGATCCGGCGTCGAGCGGCTTCTTCGAGGACGGCCTGTACAACCTCCGCACCGAGGGGCGCAAGGTCTCCGCGGCCGACATGGCCGGGATGTACGTGGACTGGGCGCGCGCCTTCCCGATCGTGGTGCTCGAGGACGGCCTCGCCGAAGACGACTGGGACGGCTGGAAGCTGCTCAACCGCGAGCTCGGCGGCACGATCGAGCTGGTCGGCGACGACCTGTTCGTCACCAACGTCGAGCGCATCGCCCGCGGCATCGCCGAGAACGTGGCCAACGCGGTGCTGATCAAGCTCAACCAGATCGGCACGCTGACCGAGACGATCGCCGCGGTCGAGCTGGCGCGCAAGGCGGGGTGGGGCGCGATGGTCTCGCACCGCAGCGGTGAGACCGTCGACTCGTTCATCGCCGACCTCACCGTGGCGCTCGGCACCGGCCACCTCAAGACCGGCGCGCCGTGCCGCGGCGAGCGCGTCGAGAAGTACAACCAGCTGATGCGCATCGAGGAGGAACTGGGCGGGGCCGCCCGCTTTGCCGGCCGGGGCGCGTTCGTGCGCTAGGGTCGTGTGACCTCGGCTCCCTCCGCCGCGGAGCTCGATCGCACCGTCGCCCGACTCCTCGACGACCTCGCCCACCACGACGTGGCGACCGCCGAGATCCCCGCTCTGGGGGAGCGGGCGATCGCGCCGTTGGCCCGCTATCTCGACGGGCCGCCGCAGAGCTTTCCCCATGCGCGCCAGCTCGCGGCGCGCCTGCTCGGCCTCATCGGCGGCCCCGCGGCCGTCGCGACCCTCCTCGCGCTCCTCACGCGCCACGATCTGGCCACACTCTCCCCGGCCCTGGCGCAGTCCGAGTACGCCGTCAAGGACGAGGTGGTGGTCCAGCTCCTGCGCCTGGAGCGGACCGACCTTGCCGATGAGTTCCTCGCCGCGTTCCGCCGCGACCGCCTGCCGTCCGCCGCGGACGCGCTCGCACGCTGCGGGGTGAGCGCGGCGATCCCGGACCTGGTCGCGGCGCTCGAGGACGACCTGCTCGCGCAACGAGCCGCCGAGGCGCTGCGCCGCTTCGGCTCGCGCGCCGTTCCCGAGCTGGTGGCCGCCCTCCGCGAGCGCCACGGCGAGCGACCGGCGGTCACCGAGTCGCGCGTCAGCCGGTGGCGCCGCATCGCCGCCGCGACGCTGCTCGGCGAGATCGGCGACCGCGCCGCCGTGACGCCGCTGCGCTTCCTGCTGCAGGACGCTCATCCGGCCGTGGCGGCGGCCGCCGCCGCGGCGCTGGCCGCGCTCGATCCGGGCCACGCGCCGCCCGGCCAGTGCCGGGCGATCGTCGCCGGCGCCCTGTCGCCGGAGTGGCGGCTGCGGGACCGTTGCCGCGAGGCCGCCGACTCGCTCGCCGATGCCTGCGTGGCCGCCGCCGTCGCGGCCGTGCACGACACCGAGACCGTCGACCTGTACGATGTCCCGGTTCCGATCGATCGCGCCGCCAGGCGATGGCTGATCGCGTTCATCCTCGAGCACGCGGGGGCCGCGACGGGTCAGCTCACGGCGTCGGTGCAGGCCGTCGATGCGAGCCTCCTCGCGGAGGCGGTCGCCGAGGTGCGCGCACCGCGCGCGGTCGCGCCGCTGGCGGCGCTCGCGCCCCACCCCGACCCTCTCGTCCGTGCCGCGGTCGCGCACGCGCTGGCGCGCCTTGGCGCCGCGGCACTCGGACCGTTGCTGCGCTTGTGCGACGACCGCGCCCGAGAGGTACGGCTGGCGGCCACCTGCGGGTTGCGCGCACTCGTCGCGGCGAACCCGCCGCTGGCTACGCTCGTGCCGGCCGCGGACGGCGGCCCGTGGGTCCGTTGCCGCCGCTGGTGGTTGCGACGGGCGCTGCGGCGAGCCGCGGCGCGGGCGCCAGGGCCCGGTTAGGGGCTCAGGCGCCGGCCGCTGCGGGCGGCCGTTGTGATAGCATGTATCCGTTGTGGGGCGATGGAATCCGCCCGAACCGTCCTTCCGGACTGATGATTCCTGGCAGGGAACGCACGGAGGGACGGATGAACGCTCCACCCACCAACCATCCGAGCGGCGTGCTGGCCCGACCTGAGGCCGAGCTGCGCCGCACATCCGACGGCCGCGAGCCGTGGGTGTTCCGCGCGGCCGGCCCGAACCAGTTGCTGGGCGTCCACGCTGAGCTCATCGGCGGGGCGCTCGAGCCCGGCGAGACGCTCGCCTACCTGTTCTACGCGCCGATGTGGCCGGGGGGCGGGGGACCTTTCGGGATCCGCGCCCGCCCGGCGTCGCATGCGGTCGCGGTGAGCGACCGGCGATTCCTGGTCTCGAGCGACCCGCATCTCGACGGCGAGCCGCCAGCCCTCCACTCGATCCCGTTCTCCGCGCTCCTGCGCGTCGAGAGCGGCAGCGCCGGGGCGCTTGCGTGGCTCGTGATTGTCTGGGCCGCGCAGGGGAGCGTGCGCTCCGTCCCGCTCCTCTACCGCGCCCTCGGCCGGCGCCACGTCGCCGCGGCGATCAGGGGGTGGCGAGTGGCGGCCCGGGTCGGCTCAGGCGATCTTGACCCCGGCGACCCGGCCTGGCCGGCGCTGTGGCTCCGGCTCGACGAGCTGCACCGTGGCGAGGTCGAGCCGCTCGTGGTCGAGGGCGAGCGCTTGCTGGCGGCCGTGTCGTGGCCCGCCGTTCTCGACCAGCCGCACCGCCGCCACGGCGACGCCACGGTGCGGGTCGTCCCGGCCGGCGCCCTGATCGTGTCCAGCCTGGGGGTCATCGCGGTGGGCGACGACCCCACCGCGGCACCGGGCGGTGCCGGCCTCGCCGTGAACGCCGTCGCGATCCCGGCCGAGGCGTTGCACCGGGCGGCGTTCGCGGACGCCACGACGAGCGGCCCGTGGGTCACGGCGCTGCGGTTCGACCTCGAGCGCGACGGGGTCGCGGCGACGTTCGTCGTGCGCTTTCCCGGCGAGCGCCTGGACGAGCTCGAGGCGGCGCTGCGGCTGGGAGGCGAGCTGCCCGCGCTGCGGGAGGTCGGATGGTCTTCGTAGGGCGTGAGCGCGAAGTCTCGCGCATCGTCCGCGAGCTGACGAACGGCCGCAACGCGGTGGTCAGCGGCCCGTTCGGCATCGGCCGCACCGCGCTGGTTCGCCGCGTCGCCGAGCAGATGGGGGCCGGTTGGCGGTTCGTGATGCTGGACTTCTCACGCACGCCGGCCGAACTCTGTTCCGCCCTGGCCGCCGCGCTGCGCACTGGCGGCCCGCACGCGCGGCGCGCCCCGCGCTCGTTCGTCGCGGCGCGTGCGGCGGTGCTGGCGTTCGAGCCCCGCGGCAGACGGCATGTGCTGGTATTCGACAACGTGGCGGCCGTTACCGCGCCGAAGCTCGCGTTGCTGCGCCGACTCGCGGCCACCGGCCGCTACCGGTTCGTCGCGGTCGCCGAGCCCACCCTGGGGGACAACGAGTTGTTCGAGCTGCGCGCCTGCCTCGTCCCCGCACCGGTGATCGTGCTCTCGCGCCTGACCGCCGCGGCCACACGGAGCTATTTCGCCCGCCTCTCGGAAGAGCTCGGCCTCGGATGGAGCGAGGACGAGATCGCGGGCCTCGCCGCGATCTCGGGCGGGTATCCTCTGGTCATGGTGGAGGCCGCCTCTCGCGCTCGCGCTCGCGCCGAGCACGCCACGGGATGACGCGATGCCCGAGTTCAACGAGAACCACCGCAGGCGCACGTTGAGCACCCTTCGCTACCTCGAGCAGCTGCTCGACGACGCGGAACGGATCATGGCCTCGGCCGGCACTCGCGCCGCCTTCCCGAAGTACGTGGCCGACGTCACGCCGGTGCGGCGCAAGGTGGTGGCCGACCACATCGCGAGGTTCCGCTACGCGCTGCTCGAGGCGCTCCCGCTTCTCGAGCTCGGCCCGCGGCAGCCGGAGATCAGCATGCGGCGTGCCGTCGGTGTGCAGCTGATCAGCGCGGAGATCGCGCTCGAGGAGTTGACCGGTTCCGCGATGCGGGGGTACGGGCCGCTCTCGGCCACCGCCGCGGCGACGATCGAGGGGGTGGCGGCCGACCTCGGCAGGCGGCTGCAGGCGATCGCCGCGTTTCTCGATCAGGCGCCGGACCGCGACCTCGGCTCGCGTCTCGAACGGCTCGCGACGACGAGCGATGAGGCGACCCTCGTGCGCGAGATCGAGCGCGTCGTGTCCTCGCATGGGCTGGTCGAACTGCGGCCGGCGCTGACGATGCTCGTCGAACGGATGGAGGAGCGACGCTTCGAGATCGCCGTGTTCGGCCGCGTCAGCGCCGGCAAGTCGTCGCTGCTCAACCGGGTCATCGGCACCGGTGCGCTGCCGGTAGGCGTCACGCCGATCACCGCGGTCCCAATCCACGTCGTCTTCGGCCCCAGCGAGCGTGTCACGGTCCACTTCGCCGAGCGCCCGCCCGTGGTCGGGACCCTCGCCACGTTGGCCGAGGTCGCTACCGAGGCCGCCAACCCCGCCAACGAGCGGCACGTCACGCGGGTCATGGTCGAGCTGCCGTCGCCGCGACTGGAGTCGGGGGTGGCGTTCGTCGACACCCCGGGCTTGGGGTCGCTGGCGGTCGGCGTCGAGGAGGCGCTCGCCTACCTGCCGCGCTGCGACCTCGGTGTGTTGCTGGTGGACGCGGCCTCGAGCCTCGGCGCCGACGAGCTGATCATCGTCCGCGCCCTTTACCAGGCGGGGGCGCAGGCGACGGTCGTGCTGAGCAAGGCCGACCTGTTGACGCCGGAGGAGCGCGAGCGGGCGGTGCGCCACGCCCGGCAGTTGCTCGCCTCGGAGTGTGGCATCGAGGTGCCGGTCTGGCCGGTGAGCGTGGTCGGCGCGACGGCGGCGCTCGCCGACGAGTGGTTCGAGGAGGTCGTGCGGCCGCTCGGCCACACGCACGAGCAGGCTGCGGCCGTCGCGATCCGGCGCAAGGCCGGGGCGCTGCGCGACGCCACGATCGCCGCGCTGCGCCACCGCCTCGAACGCGGACGACCCCAGGCGGCAGCGGCCGACCGGGGCGCCGCGCTCGCGCGCGCCGCAGCGCTGTTCGCCGCGACGACGAGGCGCTGCGCAACGCTCGCCAGCGACCTCGACGCGGTGCCCGAGCGCGCACTCGCCGCCGCGGCGACGGCCGCGGCCGCACAGCCAGCCGCGGCGGCGTGCCAGCGTCTCGCCGGCGAGGCACTCGGCGAGGCGCTGGCCTCCAGCGCCGCCGCGATCGCCGGCGAGGTGACCGCGACGCTGGCGCAGCTTCGCAACGAGCTCGAGGGGGCGCTCGCGGTCGCCGCCGGGGGAGACGGCGCGGCGGCCGCCGGCGAGCTCCCCCGCGTCGCGGGGCTGCCGGCGATCGACGTCGGCCCGCTGGCCGGCCGCTTCGTGCTGCAGCCGTCGTGGCGGCTGCGCCTCGGCGGCGGCGCGCGGCGGCGAGCGATCGCGGCGCAGATGGCGGCTCAGCTGGGCGACGACGCGCGGCGGTTGCTCCAGGCCCACCACCAGCGGCTGCTCGCCTGGTGCGGGCAAACCATCGGCGAGCTGCGGCGCCACTTCGACGCGCGCGCCGAGGTCCTGCGCATCGCCGCGCCGGCGGGCGCCGCCGAGCCTGCGGCCGCGAGCGAGGGCGAGGTCGAGGGGATCCAGGCCGACCTCGCGCGTCTCGAGAACTGGGAGCGGAGCCACGAGCCGCCGGGCGCCGAGGCGGCCTCCGCGGCGGTCGGCCGCCGCGCAGCGGGGAACTAGCGAGGGCTCACCGGCGCCGCCGCCGGCGCGGGCGGCCACGCGGGAGCGAGCGGATCGGAGGGGACCATGGGCGTTGTCATCGAGCTGCCGGGCCACGCGGCGATCGAGCTGACCGACCTCGTTCTCGACTTCAACGGCACGCTGGCGCGCGACGGGGCCCTGCAGCCGGGGGTCGCGAAGCGGGTCACCCGGCTCGCCGCGCGGCTGCGCGTCACCGTGATGACCGCGGACACGCACGGCACGGCGCGGCGCGAGCTGGCCGGGTTACCGCTCACGGTCGAGCTGGCGCGCAACGGGGAGGCCAAGGCCGACCTGGTGCGGACGCTGGACCCCGAGCACACGGCCGCGATCGGGAACGGGCGCAACGACGTCGCGATGGTGCGCCTGGCGGCGCTCGGCATCGCGGTGCTCGGCGTCGAGGGCGCCGCGGGCGAGCTGCTCCGGGTCGCGGACGTCGTGACCACCGATGTCAACGACGCCCTCGACCTGCTCGCGGACCCGCTGCGCCTCGTCGCCACGTTGCGCGATTGAGCCGCGGCCGCCGCACACGGACCGAACGGCGATCACCCGACAACGCAGGCCTGACGGCGATGACGACCCCGACGAGTTGACAGAGTCCC
>JAKAFI010000172.1 GCA_021818005.1 Acidobacteriota bacterium
AACGGCGGCATCCATTCGGAGTGGAGCTCGCCGCGATCGTTCAAGGCGTTCACCGGGCCCAGGGTCGAGGCGCTGACCGACACGACGCCGCCCCGGCTCGAGGTGCAGAAGCCGACGCAGATGGGGAACTTCTTCATCCTGCAGGGGGTCACCGAGCCCGGCGCCACGGTCACGATCAACGGCGAGCCGGTCGAGGTGTCCGGGGACGGCACCTTCAAGAAGGCCGTGGCGCTCAACCACGAGGGGTGGAACACGATCGTGACGAAAGCCACAGACCCGGCCGGCAATACGGCGGAAGATCGCAAGCAGGTGTACGTGGAGGTCGAATAGAAAACGTATGGGAATGGCCTCGATTCTCTCGCTCTTCTCCTCGGATCTCGCGGTCGATCTCGGGACCGCGACCACGCTCGTCTACACGCGCAACCGCGGTATCGTCGTCTTCGAGCCCTCGATCGTCGCCGTCAACCGCGTCACCAACCGCGTCGAGGCGGTCGGCCAGGCGGCGAAGAACATGCTCGGCAAGACGCCCGGCAATATCTCGGCGATCCGCCCGATGAAGGACGGCGTGATCGCCGATTTCGAGGTCACCGAGAAGATGCTCGAGTACTTCATCCGCAAGGCGCACGGCCGCAACCTTTTCGTGCGGCCCCGCATCGTCATCTCGGTCCCGTCCGAGATCACCCCGGTCGAGAAGCGCGCGGTAAAGGACTCAGCGCTGCGCGCCGGTGCGTCGGAGGTCTACCTGATCGAGCAGGCGATGGCGGCGGCGATCGGCGCCGACCTACCGATCACCGAGCCGACCGGGAACATGATCGTGGACATCGGCGGCGGCACCACCGACGTGGCCGTGATCTCGCTCGCCGGCATCGTCTACGCGCGTTCGGTCCGCATCGCCGGTAACGAGATGGACGAGGCGATCATCTCCTACATCAAGCGCAAGTACAACCTGCTGATCGGCGAGCGCACCGCGGAGATGATCAAGATCGAGCTGGGCAACGCGTGGCCGGGCGGCGAGCCGCACACGATGGAGATCAAGGGCCGTGATCTCGTCGAGGGGATCCCGAAGACGCTCACGATCAACGACGAGGAGATCCGCGAGTCGCTCGCCGAGACCGTGAACACGATCGTGGACGCGGTGCGCACGGCGCTCGAGCGCACGCCGCCGGAGCTCTCGGCCGACATCATCGACAAGGGCATCGTGCTCGCCGGCGGCGGCTCGCTGCTGCACAACCTCGACCAGCGCCTGCGGGAGGAGACCGGCATCCCGTGCGCCCACTGCGACGACCCGGTGTCCGCGGTCGTGCGCGGCACCGGCCGGATGCTGACCGACATGGCGCTGCTCAAGAAGATCGCCATCAATTGACGTGACCCGCATCAGGCTCCGACCCGACCTCGCGCTCGTTGTCGTCTGCGTCGCTCTGTACGTGGGGTCGGCGGCGCAGGTCCGCTCGCCGAGCGGCCGCAGTGCGCTCGCGCTCGCGGTCGCCGCCATCTCGGCGCCGCCGCTCGCCCTCGGCAACGCGGTCGGGTCCGCGTGGCAGGAGTTCAGGACCGGCCAGGCCGACCTCGGCAAGACATTGGCCGAACTCGGTCGCCTGCGCCAGGAGAACGGCGAGCTGCGGCGCGCCAACCAGCTCCTCGGCGCCGAGGCCGCCGCGCTGCGTCACGGCTCGCAGCTGCTCGCGACCTATCCGTCGCTGGCCGAGCATGCCGTGCTCGCCCGCGTCGTGGCCCGGGACGTCGTGCGCACCCACACGCTCCGGCTCGACCGTGGCTCGGCCGACGGCATCCGTCTCGACGGCCCGGTCCTCGGACGGGCGGGGCTGGTCGGGCGCGTCGATCAGGTGCTCGCTCACTCCTCCCGCGTGCAGTTGCTCACCCACCCCGCGGCGGCGGCGGCCGCGGCGATCGCCGGGGTGCCGTCCGAGGGCCTGCTGACCGGGGGCGACCCGCCTCGCGTCACCGGCTTGCCGCCCTACACCAAGGTCGCTCCCGACGCCCGCGTGGTGTCCACGGGCTCGGAGGGGATCTACCCGGCGGGGCTGCTGTTCGGCACGGCGATGGAGGCCAGGAACGACGGGCTGTTCACCGTCGTGCCGGTACGGCTGGCCGCCCGCGCGACCGACGTCACGGTCGTGCTGGTGCTCGCCCCGGTCGGCCGGAGCGCCTCGTGACGCTCGCCGCCGCCTTCGTCCTCGCCGCCTTGCTGCAGTTCGGCCTCACGGCCGGGCACCTGTGGTGGGCGCTGGCGGCGTGCCAGCCGATCCTCGTCGTCGTCGTCGCGGCCGCCCGGCGGTTCGATCCGGTCGGGGTCGCATGGACCGGTCTGGCGGCCGGCCTCGCCACCGACTTGATGAGCGAGCGTATCATCGGTCCCGGTGCGATCGCCGGCGCGGTGGGGGGGTTCGTGGTCGCGACGGTCGTGCGCCGGTTCGAGATGGAGGGACCTCTGTACTGGATCGTCGGTTCGCTGTTGGCCGCAGCCTGCAGCGAGGCCGTCTGGATGCTCGCGCTCCTCACCCTCGGGGCGCGGCCCGATCACGGTCTCGCCGGCGGGCTTGCCACTGTGGCGATGACGAGCGGTGCCGGCCTGGCCGTCGCCGCCGGTGAGCGAGCCTGGGGCGCGTGGCAATCGCCGGCGCGCAAGCGACGGCGCGCGTTGCGGCGCCTATGACCTTCGTCCGCGACGACCTGCGGCCGGTCCAGCGGCGCCTGGCCACGCTCCTTGTCGCCGCGGCGCTCGGCTTCGGGCTGCTCGCGGTCCGGCTGTGGGTGCTGCAGATCGTGCAGGGCCCGCGCTGGCGCACCGCGGCGGAGAACAACCGCCTCCGCCGCCTCCCCCTCGAGGCGCCACGTGGCACAGTCACCGACGTCCACGGCGAGGTGATCCTCGACAACCGTCCGACCTACCAGCTCCTGCTCTTCCCGGAGGAGATGAAGGACCGCGCCCGCACCGCGGCGTTCCTCACCTCGCTCGGGATCGCTTCCGCCGACGAGATCGACGCCCGCCTCGCCAAAGCGTGCCGCACCTCACACCTGCCGTCGGTGATCGCGGACAACCTGACCTGGCCCCAGGTCGCGACGATCGCGGCGCACCGCGCCGAATACCGCGAGCTCGACGTCCACCCCGCGACCCGGCGGTCGTTGCCGAACGGGGCTGCGGTCGCCCACCTCGTCGGCCAGCTCGGCGAGGTCTCCCCGGAGCAACTCGCCGCCGACCCGGCGCTGCGCTCCGGCGAACTCGTCGGCCGTTCCGGGATCGAGCGCGCGTACCAGGACGTCCTCGGGGGGACCCCCGGCAACCTCGTCGTGGTCGTGGACGCGTTCGGCCGCCAGGTGTCGGCGCTCGCCGAAGAACCGCCGGTGCCGGGCCACCCGCTGCGCACGACGATCGATCTCGACCTGCAGAAGGAAGCGGCCGCCGCGATGACCGGACTGGTCGGGGCGGTGGTAGCGCTCGACCCTCGCGACGGCGCGGTGCGCGTCCTCCTGTCGCAGCCGGCGTTCGACCCCGAGCTGTTCGCGGGGCACCTGGAGCCGGCGAAGTGGCGCGAGCTGATCAGCGATCCGCTCGACCCACTGCACGACCGCGCCTTGCAGGCGCTCTACCCACCCGGCTCCACGATCAAGCCGCTGTTCGCCGCCGGCGCCCTGCGCGACGGCATCCGAACGCCGTCCGACAGCGTGTACTGCACCGGGGCGGTCAACATCTACGGCCACCCCTACCGCTGCTGGCAGAAGGGCGGCCATGGGCGGGTCGACCTCGACGAGGCGATCGAGGTCTCCTGCGACTCGTTCTTCTACCATCTCGCCCACGACGCCGGGATCGACCACCTGGCCGCGTGGGCGCGCGCGTTCGGGCTCGGCAGCCCGACCGGGATCGAGATCGGCGGCGAGAGCTCCGGCCTCGTCCCCGACGAGGCATGGAGCCGCAAGGCGCGCGGCCAGCCGTGGTACGGCGGCGAGACGATCTCCGTCGGCATCGGGCAGGGACCGATCCTGGTCACGCCGATTCAGCTCGCCGTCGCGTATTCGGCGCTCGTCAACGGCGGCCTGCTGGTCCAGCCCCACCTGGTCGAGGGTCAGGGCCGCCCGCCGCGGCCGATCGGCTTCCCCCCGGCCGTGCTCGCCGAGGTGCAGCGCGCCATGGAGCTGGTCGTGGCCGGTCCCCGCGGCACCGCGCGCCGGCTCGCGGCGCTACCTGTCCGCATCGCGGGCAAGACGGGGACATCCCAGGTGATCCACAAGCAGGACGGCGTCACCTGGCAGCAGCTGCCGTGGAACGAGCGCCACCACGCGCTCTTCGTCGGGTACGCCCCGGTCGGGAACCCCGAGCTCGTGGTCGCCGTGGTCGTCGAACACGGCGGCGACGCGGCGTCGGTCGCGGCTCCGATCGCCGGCCGCATCCTCGAGCGCGCCTTCGGCCCGCCGTCGGGCCCGGCGGCCGTGACCGCGTCGAAGGCGGCCCCGGATGAGCCGGCGACTCGCGTCGCGGCCGCGCCGCCGCTCCCCCGCCCCGCCGAGGGCACCGACAAACCGCCCCGCCCAACCCGCTGATGCGACGGCTCGACCCCTGGCTGCTGCTGTCGGCGCTGGCGATCGCGGCGTGTTCGTACCTGGCGCAGGGCTCGACCGCGAAGGCGCTCGCGACGCCCGGGTTCGCCAACCGGCAGATCGTCTGGCTCGCCGTCGGCGGCGTCGTCATGCTGCTGTTCGCGTTCACGGACTACAGGGTCCTGGCCAGGCTCTCGCCGTTCCTCTACGTCGCCTCGCTCGGCGTGCTCGTCTCCCTGTTCGTGATCGCCCCCGCGCGCGCCGGCACGCACCGCTGGCTCCTGTTCGGCTCCTTCACGGTGCAGCCCTCCGACTTCGCGCGCATCGCCACGATGCTCGCGGTCGCCGCCTTGGCGGGAGAGCACCGCAAGGAGAGGCTCGACCTCAAGACCGTCGCGCGCCTCGCCGGGATGGTCGGGGTCCCGGCCGCACTCGTCCTTCTCCAGCCCGACCTCGGCACCGCGGTCACCTTCGGCCCGATCCTGCTCACCGCCCTCTGGCTCGGAGGGCTGCCGTGGCGCGCCTGGGTCGGCCTCGTCGTCGCCGCGGCCGTCGTCGTGGGCTGCGCCTGGTTCTGGGTGTTGCGCCCGTACCAGCAGGAACGCATCCTCACGTTCGTCGACCCCGATCGGGCGCCGTTCAGCTCCGGCTACCAGCAGCGCCAGTCCAAGATCGCCGTCGGCTCCGGCGAGACCGCCGGCAAGGGGCTGCAGTCCGGCACGCAGTCGCAGCTCCGCTTCCTGCCGGCGCAGTACACCGACTTCATCTTCGCCGTCTGGGCGGAGGAGACCGGCTTCATCGGCTCGGCGCTCCTGCTCGCGGCGTACGCCCTGATGGTGTACCGCGCTTTCGTGATCGCCCTGTCGGCCCGCGATCGGGTCGGCGCGGTCTTTGCCGGCTGCGCTAGCGCCGTGCTCGCCGTCCAGATCCTGGTCAACGTGGGGATGGTGACCGGCGTCGCCCCGACCACCGGGATCACGCTGCCGTTGCTCTCGTACGGCGGGTCGTCGGTGCTCGCCACGAGCATCGCGCTGGGGATCCTGCAGAGCATCTGGCGCCTCCGCTACGCCAACGTCTGAGGCGTCACCGATAGCGGACCGTCTGCTGCGTTGCCCTTCGGCGGTTCGCGTGCTCACGTAGCCTCCGGCTACGCTCCGCTGCGACCGCCTCGGGCGCCTTGCATCCGGCCCACTCTCGGTGACGCGGCTACACGCCCCAACCCCTCCGCCCTGCCGCTGACGTGTTGCCGTTCCCTGACCGCTGACCCCTGATCCCTGACCCCGTTGTTCCGGGGCCCGCAGACCGGTTTCTGGGAGCGGGCGTCGGATCGGGTACACTGAGCGCTCCGGAGGGGTCGTGAGCACCGTCATCTATACCAACGTGACGCCGTACGAGACCCGCGTGGCGGTGCGCGAGAACGGCGTGCTTGTCGAGCTGATGATCGAGCGCAGCCGCGGCCGCTCGATCGTGGGCAGCCTCTACAAGGGGCGGATCTCCAGGGTCCTCCCGGGGATGCAGGCCGCGTTCGTGGACGTCGGTCTCGAGCGCGACGCGTTCCTCTACGTCGACGACGTTGCCGACACGCTCGAGGACGAGGAGGTCGAGCCCGGCGAGTTCGCCCCCGTCACGCCGCCGATCCAGGACCTGCTTCGCGAGGGCCAGGAGATCATGGTGCAGATCACGCGCGAGCTGGGCTCGAGCAAGGGCCCGCGCGCGACCTCGCACGTCACGATCCCCGGGCGCTACCTCGTGCTGATGCCGGGGAACTCGCACGTCGGCGTGTCACGCCGCATCACCGATCAGGTCGAACGGGAGCGGCTGCGGGCGTTGCTCAGCGAGATCCCGCACACCGGCGGCGTCATCGTCCGTACCGCCGGCGAGGGGCGCGAGCGCGCCGACTTCCTCGCCGACCTCGCCGTGCTGGAATCGATGTGGCGGCACATCGGCAGCCGCGCCGAGGAGGTCGGCGCGCCGTGCCTGGTCCACCGCGACCTCGACCTCGTGCTGCGCGCCGCGCGCGATCTCTCCGGCCCTTCCCTCTCCGAGTTCTGGATCGACGACACCGACGGCTACCAGCGCGTCGTCGAGTTCCTCGACCGGGTGCAGCCGGAGCTCACCTCCAAGGTCAAGCTCTACCGCCGCCAGCTCG
>JAKAFI010000173.1 GCA_021818005.1 Acidobacteriota bacterium
AGCGCGAGCGCGAGGTGCAGCGGCGGCGGCGCGCCCTGTTGCCGGGGGTGGCGCTCGTCGGCTACACCAACGCGGGCAAGAGCACGCTGTTCGAGCAGCTGAGCGGGACCGCGACGCTGGTCGAGGACCGTCTGTTCGCGACGCTCGACCCGCGCACCCGCCGCGCCGAGCTCGGGGACGGCCTCGCCGTGACGGTCGCCGACACCGTCGGGTTCATCCGCAAGCTCCCCCACCACCTGGTCGCGTCGTTCCGCGCCACGCTCGCCGAGGCGGCGCTGGCGCAGGTGGTCGTCCACGTCGTCGACGCCTCGCACCCGGCCTGGGCCGATCAGCTCGCGGTCGGCGAGGAGGTGCTGGAGGACCTCGGGGTCGAGCCGAAGCGGTGCCTCGTGGCGCTCAACAAGGTCGACCGCCTCGACGGCCCGCCGCCGGCCCCGCCCGGCCGCACGACCGTCGCGATCTCGGCGCTCACCGGGCAGGGCCTCGGCGAGCTGCGCGCCGCGCTCGCGGCCGCCGTGCTCGCGCAGCCGGGCCTCGAGGTGCTGCGCTTCCCGGTCGAGGGGGGCGAGGCGCTGCAGCGCGCGCTGCGCGACGAGATCGTCGTCGCCCGCCGCTTCTCGGCGGCCGGGATCGAGCTCGTCGTGCGTCGCCGCTGAGGCGCCCCGCGGCCGGCGGTCAGGCGCTCGCCGGGACGAACGCCTCGACGAGGCCGTTCATCCGCTCGTCGGCCTGGAGGAGGCGGACCTCGGCGAAACCGGCGTCCTCGAGGCCGGCGCGGATCTCGGCGAACGAGTAGGTGGCCCCGCCCTCGGTGCCGACCAGCATGTTGACCGCGAACAGCGCGCCGCGGAGCGGGTGCGTGTGGTCCGGGCTCATCACGTGGTCGCGGACGATCAGCCGGCCGCCGGGAGACAGTGCCTTCCGGATCTTCGTGAACAGCGCGACGTTCTGCTTGGCGCTGTTCTGGTGGATGATCGCCGAGAGCAGCGCGAGGTCGTGACCGCCGGGCAACTCGTCGCGGTAGAAGTCGCCGGCGACGAACTCGACGCGGTCGGCGACGCCGGCCGCGCGCAGGCGCCGGCGCGCGATCTCGATCACCGGCGGCAGGTCGAACAGCGTCGCCCGCAGCGACGGGGAGGCGGCGAGGAACGCCTGCGTGTAGGTCCCGGACGCGCCGCCGACGTCGAGGAAGCGGGTCGCGCCGCCGGGCCCGACCGCCGCGACCACGGCGGCGGCCATCGGCGCGGCGACCGCATGCATCGCCGCGATGAACGCCTCGCGGTCCCGCTCGCGCTGCTCCGGCTCGGGTGCCGGCGCGGGAGCGCCGCTGCGCACGACCTCGGTGAGCGCCGACCAGCGCCGCCAGAGCGCGACCGAGTGCATGAGCATCGGCGCCACCGAGCCGCCGGCGTCCCGCGCGAGCAGGTCGGCCGTCGCGGCAGGGCAGCGGAAGGCGCCGGCCTCCTTGTCGAGCAGCCCGAGCGCGGCGAGCGCGTCGAGCAGGACCGTCGTGGCGCGCGGGTCGGTCCCGAGGGCCGCGGCTACGTCGGCGGCGGTCATCGTGCGCCCGGCCAACGGCGTGAACACGTCGAGCTCGACCGCGGTGAGGAGCACACGCGACTCCATGAACGCCCGGCCGAGGCCGAGGATCGCGTCGGATGTCATCGCCGTCATGTCGTGCCCCCCTGCGCGTGACACAACCATCCCGCGGCGCGAGTCTACCGCCGTCCGTGGCCGGAGGCCGGTTGCCGGCCGGGCCGCGACGCGGTGCGTTCGCCGGCAGGGAGCCCGGACCGCCGCGAAGCCATGGTGCGCCCGGGTCCGGGGGAGGTAGCCGGTGAGAACCACGATCGACCCGTACAGGAGCCGGGTCTTCGAGCCGACGCGCATGACCGCTGCCACCAGGGGAGGGCGGCCGGGCACCTGCCGGCGCGCCGGGCGCCTGACTCACGGCGCGGCGAGACGGTACACGTCGCCGACCTCGCGTGTCTTGGCGGTGGCGACCTCGGCGCGGAAGGCGCGCGCCTCGGCGGCGGTCGCGAACCCGCCGACCACGACGCGGTACCACGTCCCCTTCGCTCCGAGATCGACTGGCAGAGCGTACGCCGGGCGGCCGAGGTCGCGCGCGAGCCTCGCGGCGTCGGCGGTCGCGTTGTCGCGGCTGCGATACGAGGCGAAGTGCACCACGAACGCGGGGGCGTGGCCGGCCCAGTCGGGGGAGCGCATCGTCTCGACTCCCGCGAAGGTCTCCGGCCGGGCTGGGGTGGCAGCGGCCTCCGGGGTCGGGCGCACCGGGGCCGGGGTCGGCTCGGGCGCGACCGCTGCGGCCTCAGGCGCGGCCTCTGCGGCCTTCGGCGGTGCCGGCGCGGACGTGCCCGCGGGGTTCTGTCCGGGCGCGGACTGTGCGGCCGTGGCCGCCGCAGACCCCACCGGCGTCGGCGCCGCCGCTTCGAGCGGGTGCTCGCGTGCGTGCGGCCGCGCGGCCGAGGTCGGTGCCGGGCCAGTGGGCGAGGCGGTCCTGCTCCGCGGCAGGCCGGGCCAGAGGATGACGACGACGACCACCGCGGCAAGCACGGCGAGCGCGACCATCCCGATCCGGAGCACCGAGAACGACACACCGCCGCCTCGCGGCGCCGGCTCGGGTTCGACCTGCGCCTCCGGCTCCGTCTGGCGGAGGACGTCCTCGAACGAGACCGGGGACTCACCCGGGCCCGCTGCGGCCTCCGGCTCGATGTGGACGTCGAACGGCGCCGCCGTCGCGGGCGCGCCGCGTTCGGGCTCGAGCGGCGCCGGCGCCGTGGTTGGCGGAGACGGTGGCGCCGGCGCAGGCGGCGGCAGAGCGGCGCCGGCGGCGCCGCCCGCCGGTTCGGTCGGATCGGGCTGCGGCGCGGGCGCGACCGGCCGGCTGGTCCGTTCGGGCCCGAAGGCCTCCACGGGCTGGCCGCCGAGGGAGGGATGCATCGCCCTGGGGTGCGAGACCTCGAGGATCGCGCGGGCCTGCTGGACGAGCTCCCCGAGCTCGGCTGGGCTCTCGCCGCGCCGGGTCCGCTTCGAGTCCTCGCCGCAGACGCGCAGCGCCGTCTGGAAGAGCTGCGCCTGCGGGATCGCGGCGTTGCGGTACTCGGCCGCGAGCCGGTTGAACAGCTCAGAGACGGGGACGACCTTGGGAGCGCCGGGGCTCATCGTGTCAGCCCTTCACCGGGGATCGGCCCGCGGTCATCCCGGCAGCTTCTCCCAGTCCGACTCGGGGGCGTCCGCGGCGATCGCCAGGCTGCCGTTCGAGCCCGCGTAGATCGGGTCGTCGACCGCCCTCACGCCGCCGCCGCCGATCTCGGCGAGCGCCGCTTCGAGCGCGGACGCGAGGTTCGGGATCTGCGAGCCGCCCCCCGCCAGGATGATGTTCCGGCGCACCGCGTCCTGGTACTCGGGCTCGACCTTCGAGACGAGGTCCAACATCGTCTCGACGATCGGCGGGAGCAGGCTCTCACACGCCGCCCGCCCGGCGGTGGGCGACCGTGGTCTGGGGCTCGCGCGCGGCGGCGTATCGCCGGACCGAGGCGGCGAGCGATGCTGCGATCTCCTGCCGGTACGATCCCTGGTGCAGCAGCTCCGCGTCCTCGTGGTTCGAGATGCACGCCACCTCGGCCAGCACGCTCGGCATTTCGGTGCCGACCAGCACCACGAACGGTGCTTGCTTGACGCCGCGGTCCTCGAGCTGCGGGTTGTCGTGGGCGAGGGCGGCGAACAGGCGCCCCTGCACGGCCTGCGCCAGGCGGCGGGACTCGTCGTGGCGCACATCGACGTAGACGCCCTCGAGCAGGTGGCGGAAGTCCGCCAGCGAGTAGCCCGAGCCCGAGTTCTCCGCGCCCGCGAGGCGCTCGACGGTCGGGTCGGTGGCGGCACCGAGGTAGTAGGTCTCGACCCCGCGCCGCCGCTCGGTCGGGATCGAGTTGACGTGGATCGAGAGGAAGATGTCACCGCGCGCCGCGTTGGCGATCTCGACCCGCTGCTGCAGCGAGCGCGTCTCGTCGCCGTCGCGGGTGAGCACGACGGAGAGCCCCTGCCCCGCGAGCAACGCCGCGACGCGGCGGGCGATGTCGAGCGTCAGGTCCTTCTCGCGCACTCCGCCGGCGATTGCGCCGGGGTCGCTGCCGCCGTGGCCGGGGTCGAGGACCACCTTGCGCACCGCCAGCCTGAACACGGCGGGGTCGATGGCGCGCGGCGGCGCCAGCGGCCCGAGCGCGGCGCCGTCCAACGCCGGCGGCGCGGCGGCGAGCGCCGGCGCGGTGGCGGCGTTCCCCTCCGAACCGGGCCGCGACCGGCGCGTCCGACCGGTTTCGGCTTGGTTCCGATGCTAGCCTGACGGGGGAGGTCGAGGTGGCCGACGCTCGCTGGCTGGGACGCTGGGTGGCGGCGGGGGCGGTCGCGCTCGGTGTTGCGGTTGCCGGGCGGGCGGTCGGAGCCCGCGCCGGCGCCGCGCCGGCGTTGCTGGTCGAGGCGCCGCCGGCGCTCGCGCGCCAGGCGGCCGCCGTACGCGCCCTCGAGGGAGGCGACTGGGGGCCGGCGCTGAAGCTCGTCGGGCTCCGGCGGCCGGGCCCGCCGATCCGCGTCGTGCTGGCGCCCGAGGGATCCCGGCTCGCTGCGAACGTCGCGTCCTGGGTGAGCGGGTACGCGGTCCCCGAGCTCGATACCGTGGTGCTCTTCCCCGGGCGGGTTCCCTCCTACCCCGACGGCAACCTCGAGGCGCTCCTCCACCACGAGGTCGCCCACATGCTCCTGGCGCGGGCCGCGGGCGGCCGCGCCGTCCCGCGCTGGTTCAACGAGGGCGTCGCGACGGTGGCGGCGCGCGAGTGGGGGATCGGGGACGGAGCCCGGGTGCTGCTGGCCACGATCGGGCGCGGGCCGCGCTCGCTCGCGGAGCTCGACGCCGGGTTTTCGGGCGACGCGGCGGCCGCGGCCCGGTCGTACGCGGTCTCGGCCGCCCTCGTGCGCTACCTCCTGCAGCAGCACGGCGACGACGTGGTCGGGGCGATCCTCGCCGGCGTCTCCCACGGCGCCGACTTCGACGACGCGTTCGCGGCCGCCGCCGGAGAGAGCGTCGGCGCCTTCGCCCGCGGTTACTTCCGCCGGGAGACGTCGTGGACGAGGTGGGTGCCGTTCGTGACCAGTTCGACGGCGCTGTGGATGGCGATCACGGCCCTGGCCCTACTCGCGATCAAGCGGCGGAGGGAACGCGACGCGCGGCTGCGGGACGGGTGGGCGCTGGAGGAACCAGCGCGCACCGCAGCCGACCTCCCGCCGCGGCCGGAGGACGACCCGGCGCACTGGAACTGACCGCCCCGGCGTCGCGCGCCGCGGCGCCCCGGGCGTTGCGTGCGGCGGTACGTCGCCCGCCGTCAGGGCCGTACGACGAGCGGCAGCTCGACGAAGCTCGCCTCGCCGGGCGCGTGGTAGATCCGCTGCACCGCCTTGCGGAAGTCGCCCGGTTTCGCCCAGAAGATGTTGGGCACGAACGTCTGCGGGTTGCGGTCGTAGAGCGGGAACCAGCTCGACTGCACCTGCACCATGATCCGGTGACCGGGGAGGAAGACGTGGTTCGCGGTCGGCAGCGCGAAGCGGTAGAGGAGCGGCACGCCCGCGGCGATCGGCGCCGGCTTTTCGAGGCTCTCGCGGTAGCGGCCGCGGAAGATGTCGGCCGAGATCATGAGCTGGTAGCCGCCCAACGCCGGCTGGTCGGCGACCTCGTCGGGGTAGACGTCGATCAGCTTGACCACCCAGTCGGAGTCGGTGCCGCTCGTCGAGGCGACGAGGTGGGCGACCGGCTGGCCGGCGATCCGCACCGGCTCGCGCAGGACGCCGGTCGCGAAGGTGAGCACGTCGGTCCGGCTCGCCGCGTTGCGCTGGTCGGTCACCAGCCACTGCGCCCAGGTGGCGCCGCTCGCCCGGACGGGGCGGGGGATGAACGGCACCGGTTTGGCGGGGTCGGAGACGTACTCATCGAACGGCGCCGCGCCGGAGACCGGCGCCGAGAAGGAGAGCGCGTCGCCGGCCGCGAGGTACAACGGCTTCGGCTCGATCGAGCACCCGGCTGCGCACCCCGCCGGCCACGCGGGCAGCTTGCGCCACACGTCGGCCCCGGTCTCGAACGCCTCGACCGGCGCGACGTCCATCGGCGGCGCGCCGTCCTTGAGGTAGTGGGCGAGGAACGGCTCCAGGATGCGCCGGCGGAAGGTGAGCGCGGTGTCGCTGCCGAAGCGGATCGGCCCGAGCGAGCTGCCGTCGCGGATCTCCTGCCCGTGGTGCCAGGGCCCGAGCACCAGGTACACCTTGTCGTGGTCCGTGTCGCGCGGCGCGAGCGCCCGGTACACGGCCATCGCGCCGTAGATGTCCTCCTGGTCCCACAGGCTGTCGACCAGCATCACGGGGACGGTGAGCGGCTGCGCCGCGAGGATCCGGTCCATCGCCTGCTCGTGCCAGAACGCGTCGTAGCTCGGGTGGGCGAGGAGCTTGCGCCAGAAGCCGACCTGCTCGAGGCCGCGCCGGCGTCCGAGCTCGCCGGCCGAGCCCGCCCGCAGGAAGGTGTCGTAGTCGTCGTAGCAGTCCGTCCACCACTCGACC
>JAKAFI010000005.1 GCA_021818005.1 Acidobacteriota bacterium
CCCAGCGCCCCCATCAGCTCCTCGTACGATTTCGCCATCGTCCCCCGTATCCCTTCGTCGCGCCCCTTGCCGAGGCCGACCGCTCACATTCCCACGCCGCCGCCGGGCTGGTGGGCGCTCGATGGGCGTGCGGCCGGCAGTTCGACCACGAACTCGGCTCCCCCTCCCCGGCGATCCTGGTACAACAACGTCCCGCCGCAATCCTGGACCAACTTGCGCGACAGGTAAAGCCCGAGACCTGTGCCGGAGCCGACCTGCCGTGTTGTGAAGAACGGGTCGAAGATCCGTGCCGCGACATCGGGCGGGATCCCGGGCCCGTCGTCGCCGATTCGCACCGTGACCTTGGCAACGTCCGAGGATGTCGCGACGAACAGGTTCCTGGCCCCGGAGCGGAGCGCGTTGTCCAGGATGTTAAGGAACACCTGGTTGAGCGGTCCTGCCGCCGCAGCAGCGCGCTGGGTCGCCGAGTACTCGCGGTGCACGGGAACGTCTGTCGTGCGGTGCTCGAGAAGGCGGAGAGTCGCGTCGAGTCCCTGATGGACGTCGCACGGCGCGACGGCGCCGCCCTCCGCGGGGCGCGCGTGGCTTTCGAGCGCCGACGTGATCCCCTGGATTCGCTGCGCCCCGTCGGCGACGATCGCAACCAGCTTGTGAGCCGTTTCCGGATCGGTACCTGCGGCGAGCACGCGCGCGGCGTTGAGGATCGCGTTCACCGGGTTGCGAACCTCGTGCAGGATCCCGGCCGCGAGGGTGCCGACAACCGCCAGCTTCTCCCTCTCGGCGAGCTGTAGCCCGAGCGACCGCAGCTTGAGCTGGGCGCGGACGCGCGCCAGCAGCACGCGCGGGTGGAAAGGCTTGGCGACGAAATCGTCAGCGCCGTGCGCGTACCCCTCGAGCGTCGCCTCGGACCCGACCCGGGCGGTAAGGAGAATCACCGGTGTCGCCGCGAGCGCGGGGTCGTCCTTGATGTCGTGGCACAGGCGGGTGCCGCTTCTCCCCGGCATCATCACGTCGGAGATGACCAGATCGGGCCGTTCGCGGTTGATCACGACCCACGCCTCGTCTCCGTCGTTCGCGGTGGTCAGCTCGAACTCCGGTTCGAGGAGGCCGCGGATGAACTGGCGCAGCTCGCCGTTGTCCTCCGCGAGGACGAGGCGGGCGCGGCGCCCCGGCGGCTTCGCGGGAGGTTCCCGGGGCGGAAGCAGGACCGCGCCGGGTGCCGGCCGCTCGCCGCTGGAGTCGTCCACGCGCCGGCGCTCGGTCCCGCGCTGCGCCTCGGCTCGCCTCTCCACGCTCTCCGGGCGAATGTGGTCGGAGCCGAACGGCAGGACGATGGTGAACGTCGTCCCCTTGCCGAGCGCGCTCTCGGCCAGGATCGTGCCTCCGTGCAGCTCGACCAGTTCCTTCGCCAGCGCCAGGCCGATCCCGACCCCGCCCTCGCGGCGCTGCTCGCTGCTCGACACCTGGAAGAAGCGGTCGAACACGCGCGGCAGGGAGTCGGAGGGAATCCCCGGCCCGGTGTCGCTCACGGCCACCTTCGCTGCGTCGGCGGTGTCGGCGACGCGGATCCGGATCGTTCCCCCTGGAGGGGTGAACTTGAGCGCGTTGCCTACGAGGTTGGTGAGCACGATCTCGAGGCGGTGCGCGTCGGCCACGATCCGCCGCTCCGAAGGGACCGCGTCGAATTCGAGCGCGATCCCCTTGGCGAGGGCTGCCGGCGTGCTGTTCTCGTACACCATCGCGGCGACCGTGCGGACGTCCACCTCGGCGAGGTTGAGGCGTAGCCCGCCGGCGTCGAGGCGCGAGAGGTCGAGGAGATCGTCGATCAGGCGTAGAAGGCGGTTCGCGTTGCGTCGAATCACGCGCAGGTAGTGCAGCTGACCGGCATCGGCGGTCGCGGCCGCCAACTCCTCGAGCGGGGCGAGGATGAGGGTCAGCGGCGTGCGCAGCTCGTGCGACACGTTGGCGAAGAACGTGCTCTTGGCCCGGTCCAGGTCCTGCAGCTGCGCGAGGGCGCGCTGCAGGTCGGTGGTTGCGGCATCGAGCGAACGTCTGGCCTCAGCCTCGCGGTGGGCGACCTCGGCGAGCTCGGCGCGCGCCAGGAAGTCGCTGCGCGCCAGGTTGTACTTGAAGTAGGCCGCGGTGACCGAGATCCCGGCGGCGGTGGCGACGAAGAACGCACCGCCGAGGATCTCCCGCAGCGGCTCAGGACTCGGCCACACCGCGAACGCCAGTACGGCGGCGGCGATCTGGGCCGCGATGTTGGCGAGCGACCATCGTGCCGGCCACGCGGGGAGGATCCCGACGCCGAGGACCACGACCGAGAACCCCATGATGTACGCGGGGAAGCGGTCGCCGGCAAGCGGCAGCATCGGCGCGATGAACGCGCCGAAGACGAGGCCGATCAACCACAGTGCCTCCCACGTGAACCGTCGGTAGCGAGGCCGGTGCACCGCCACGGCCACCCCGGTGTTGAGCGCGGCAGCGGTGAGGCGAAGGCCGAGGAACGCTTGCCAGTGCACCGGAGCGAGGATGAGGTCGAACACCGTCCACCCGACGTAGGCGGGGATGAAGACGATCGCCGTCCAGAAGACCATGCGCAGGTTGTTGCGGCGAAGCTCGTCGTGGAAAGCCCGGACGCCGGGCGCCCGGGCGCGCCGACGCGCATCGCTCTCGGGGCCCCGCTCCCCGTGGATGGCGCCCTCGGTGGCGTCCGGTAGAGCCGCGGCGTCCGGCGCTGTTCTCGGTCTCGCACCTGTCATGAGACGGTCCTGCGGTGTCGCGTCCCGGAGTCTAGCACCGCCGGCGCGATCGATCCCGGCGGGCGCGCGGTACACTCAAAGATCACGGAGGTGCTGCGATGGCGGACTCGGCGCAGCCGCAATCCGGCGGCGGGATGAACCGGCGGGAGCTGATTCAGTCGGGGGTGGCGGGCGGCGTCGCGGTGGCCGCCGGCGCGATCGGGGCTGCGGCGCTGCAAGGGCCTGCCGCGCCGCCCGCGGAGCGCGCGGCGCCGTTCGAGCTCGAGGAGGCGACGGTCGCCCAGCTCCAGGCGGAGATGAGCGCGGGCACGCGCACGGCCCACTCGCTGGCGGAGGCGTACCTGGCGCGGATCGCGGCGCTCGACGGGAGCCTGAAGGCGGTCATCGAGGCCAACCCGGACGCGCTCGCGACCGCCGCCGCGCTCGACGCGGAGCGCAAGGCGAAAGGGCCGCGCGGGCCGTTGCACGGCATTCCGTTGCTGATCAAGGACAACATCGCGACCGCCGACCGCATGGCCACCACGGCCGGCTCGCTCGCCCTGCTGGGAGCGAAGGCGCCGCGCGACTCGGCCGTCGCCGAGCGGCTGCGCGTCGCCGGCGCCGTGATCCTCGGCAAGACCAACCTGTCGGAGTGGGCGAACTTCCGTTCGTCGCGCTCGTCGAGCGGCTGGAGCGGGCGCGGCGGCCAGTGCCGCAACCCGTACGCGCTCGACCGCTCGCCGTGCGGCTCGAGCTCGGGCACCGGTGCGGCGGTCTCCGCGAACCTCGCGGCCGTCGGCGTCGGCACCGAGACCGACGGCTCGATCGTGTGCCCTTCGGCGACCAACTCGCTGGTCGGGATCAAGCCGACCGTCGGGCTGGTCAGTCGCTCCGGGATCGTGCCGATCTCGCACACGCAGGACACCGCCGGGCCGATGGCGCGCTCGGTCGCCGACGCGGCGGCGCTGCTCGGCGCGCTCGCGGGCGCCGACCCGCGCGACGCCGCGACCGTCGCGGCGCACGGCCGGGTCGCCGCCGACTACACGGCGTTCCTCGACCCGAACGGTCTCAAGGGCGCCCGCATCGGCGTCGCCCGCGCCCGGTACTTCGGCTACAGTCCCGAGGCCGACGCGCTCGCCGAGTCCGCGCTCGCCACGATGAAGCGGCTCGGTGCGGTCATCATCGATCCCGCCGATATCCCGCACGCCGGCGAGCTCGACGACCCCGAGTTCGAGGTGCTGCTGTACGAGTTCAAGGCGGACCTCAACGCCTATCTCGCCGAGTGGGCGCCGGGCGCGCCGGTGCGCACGCTCGCGGACGTGATCGCGTTCAACGAGCAGCACCGCGACCGCGAGATGCCGTACTTCGGCCAGGAGACGATGGAGAAGGCCGAAAAGAAGGGCCCGCTCACCGACAAGGCGTACCTGGACGCGCTGGCGAAGTGCCGCGAGCTCTCGCGCGCCAAGGGGATCGACGCGGTCATGGACGAACACCGCCTCGACGCGATCGTGGCGCCGACCGGCGGTCCCGCGTGGACGATCGACCTCGTCAACGGCGACCACTTCATCGGCTCCAGCTCGACGCCGGCCGCAGTATCGGGCTACCCGAGCGTCACCGTCCCGATCGGCTACACGTTCGGCTTGCCGGTCGGCCTCTCGTTCATCGGCCGGGCGTGGTCGGAGGGGACGCTGATCCGCCTCGCCTACGCGTTCGAGCAGGCGACGAAGCTGCGCCGTCCTCCGCGCCTGCTCGCGACCGCCGACCTGACCGTCCGCTGAGCCGGTCGCGGCCCGCCGGCCGAGCGGCTGCGGCGGCCGGTCACTCCTCGCGGAGTGTCGTCGCTGGGCTGAGCGCCGCGGCGCGCCGGGCCGGGAAGTAGCTGGCGGCGGCCGCGGTCGCGAGGAGAACGGCGGCCGTCACGAGCACGCACGCCGCGTCGAACCCTCCGGCGCCGTGGACGAGTCCCCCGATGACGCGCCCGGCGGCCGCGCCGGCGACGGTCCCCGCCGCAACGCCGGCAGCCGCGAGCGTCACTCCCTGTCGCAGCACCATGGCGAGGAGTTGCCCCGGCCTGGCGCCCATCGCGAGGCGGATCCCGAACTCGCGGCGGCGGAGGCCGACGGCGTAGGCGAGTAGGCCGTAGAGACCGGTGACCGCCAGGACGAGGGCGAGTCCGGCGAACGAACCGAGGAGAACCGCGTTGAAGCGCTGCGAGCCGAGGGTCGCCGATACGACGCGGTCCATCGTTTCGACGTTCGCGACGGCGAGCTTCGGGTCGAGCGCCCTGACGGCGCCGCGGAGCGAGGCGCCGAGGCTCGCCGGATCGACCGCGGTCTTGAGGGCCACGCTGACGTTGCGGGTGGCGCCGCGGATCTCGGCGACGCCTTGCGCCAGGGGAAGGAAGACTTGCGGTTGCACGGTCGTCCCCAGGCCGCCGTTCGGGACGTCCGCGACGACGCCGACGACGGTGAACGCCGGCTCGCGCGGCTGCGCCTGCACGACCGTCAGCGGCGTGCCGACCGGATCGCGGCCGCCGAGCAAGGCGCCGGCGGCGGTCTCGTTAAGCACGGCGACCCGGGCCGAGCCGGCGCGGTCGGCAGCGGTGAACGGGCGGCCGCGCAAGACGCGCTCCCCGAGCGCCTTGAAGTAATCCGGCGTGACCATCATGACCTCGGCGCCGAGCGGCTCGGCCCCCGGCGGCTGCCACGGCCCACCGACCAGGACCAGCCGCCCGTCGTCGCGCATCGGCAGCGAGCTCACCAGCGCTGCCGAGCGGACGCCGGGGAGGGCGCCGAGGCGCTCCAGCAGGCGGTCGTAGAACACCGTCACGTCTTGCGGTTTCGGGTAAGCGGCGGCGGGGAGGCCGATCTGCGCGGCGAGGACGTGGTCGGGGTCGATGCCGGGGCTGACGCCGGCAGTCTTCCACAGGCCGCGCAGCAGAAGGGCAGAGCCGCTCACCAGGACGACGGCGGCGGCGGTCTCGACGACGACCAGGGCGCCGCGCAGGTTCTGTCGTCCCGAGGCTGCCGCGGTCCGCTCACCGCTCCCCTTGAGGATGGCGCCGACGTCGGGCCGGGACGCGCGCCACGCCGGGGGCAGCCCGGCGAGGACGCCGGCGAGCAGCGATGCCGCGAACGCGAAGAGCAGCACTGGTAAATCGAGGCCGATCGCGCCGACCTGCGGCAACGCCCCGCCCTGCAGGGCGAGGATGAGGGCGAGGCCGGCCTTCGCAGCGAGCAGGCCGAGGGCGCCGCCGAAGAGCGCAAGGATGAGGCTCTCGCCCAGCACCTGTCGGGCGAGGGCGGCGCGCCCTGCGCCGACCGCCGCGCGCACGGCGAGCTCGCGCTGGCGGGCCTCGCCGCGGGCCAGCAGGAGGCCGGCGACGTTCGCGGCGGCCACGAGCAGCACGAGCGCCGCCGCGGCGAAGAGGACGGCGAGCGTTGCTCGGACCCCGCCGACCACCGCATCGCGCAGCGGGATCGCGAAGAACGGGTGGGCGTGCGTGTACATCTTCGCCCAGCGCCCGACGATCGCGTCCATCTCGGGCTGGAGCATCGCCACAGACACCCCGGGCTTCATCCGGCCGATCACGAGCAGATGGTGGTTGTCGCGGCGGGTCGGGTCGAGCACGTACGGGACCCAGATGTCGGGCGCGGTCTGCGTGAAGTCGAAGGCGGGAGGGAGGACGCCGACGACGCGGCAAGGCCTGCCGTCGAGCTCGACTGTGCGGCCGAGGACGCCGGGGTCGGCCGCGAAGCGGCTCTGCCACAGACCGTGGCTGAGGACGGCGACCCGCTCGGCGCCCTTGACGTCGTCGCCGGCCTGCAACGTCCGTCCCAGCTCGGGCCGGATCCCCACGACCGCCCAGAGCGAGGCGCTCGAGAAGCCGGCGCGCACCTTCGCCGGCTCGCCGGCGCCGGTCAGCGTCGCGGGGAGGATCGTGTAGGCGCCCACCTCGTCCATCAGGCGCGTCTCGGCGCGGTAGTCGAGGTACTCCGCGTGCGCGACCGCGAGCTGGTCGATCTTCGCGTCCGGCATCCTGGTCCACACCGTAACCAGCCGGTCGGCGTCCGGCAACGGCAGCGGCCGGAGGAGCACGCGGCTGACGACGCTGTAGATCGCCGTGGTCGCGCCGATCCCCAACGCGAACGTCACGAGGACGACGGCCGTGAAACCGGGCACACGGCCGAGGGCGCGCAGGGCTTGTCTCGTCTCGGAGGCCATGTCTGGGCCGAAGCAGATTCCGTGCCAGCCGCGGGCCGAGAGGGGCCCTCCGAGGCGGGGCGCCGGCCGTCCGGCCCGAAGGCAACGGGCCGCGGCCGAGGGGAAGAGGTGAGACCGCCGCCCGTAGCCCGCCGCGCCGGGACGTGCGGCGGGGCTGTGGGCGTCGCCCAGGTGTCCGATTTCGGGCGGTCCGGTTCCGGGATCGGACACTCATGCGCCGCCGCCGCGGCGGCGGAGGGTAAGAGAACGCTGGTCCGGCAGAGCCGGAACGGTATCCCGTGGAGGTGGCACGGTTCTCGCTTCGACGGGGGCGGAGGACCTGAGCATGGACATCCCGCGGATCGGAGTCGCCGAGGAAAAGAGGAAGCGGCGGCTCGTCTGGGTCGCCGTGGCGGCCTTCGGGCTCGCCGGCGCCGCCGTGGGCCTCTCCAGGCTCAAGCCGGCGGCGCCCGCGGTCGAGCGGGCCACCGTGTGGATCGGGAAGGTCGAGCGCGGCCCGATGCTGCGGCAGGTGCGCGGCTCGGGCACGCTGGTGCCCGAGGTCGTCCGCCTGATCCCGGCCGACACCAACGCCCGCGTCGAGCACCGGATCCTCGAGCCCGGGGCTGCCGTCCAGCCCGACTCCGAGATCCTCCTCCTTTCGGACCCCCAGGTCGAGCAGGAGACGGTCGACGCCGAGATGCAGCTGCGGCGCGCCGAGGCCGAGTTCGTCAACCTGCGGGTGCAGCTCGAGAACCAGCGTCTCGACGAGGAGGCCGGCGTCGCCAGCTCGGAGGCGCAGTACGAGCAGGGGCGCCTGCGCGCGCTGGCGGACCGCGAGCTGTCGGATGCCGGGCTGATCTCGGCGATCAGCTTGAAGATCTCGGCCTCGAGCGCCGACGCGCTGCGGATCCGGGCGGAGATGGACCGCAAACGCCTCGCCGCCGCGGCGAAGGGTGTCGAGGCGCAGCTGGCGGCGAAGCGGGCCGAGGTGGACCAGCGTCGCGCCATGTACGAACTGCGCCGGCGGATGCGCGACTCGCTGCACGTCCGCGCCGGCCTCGCCGGCGTCCTGCAGGAGATCAGCGTGGAGGTCGGGCAGGTCGTGACGCCCGGCATGAACCTCGCGCGCGTCGCCGAGCCGGGAAGGCTGATGGCCCGCGTCCACGTGCCGGCGACGCAGGCGCGCGACGTCGTGGCCGGCCAGAGCGCAGAGGTGGACACCCGGAACGGCCTCGTCGCCGCGAGGGTCGCGCGCATCGACCCGGCGGTGCACGACGGCACCGTCACCGTCGACCTGACCCTCGCCGGGCCGCTGCCGCGCGGTGCCCGGCCGGACCTCAACGTCGACGGCACGATCGAGATCGAACGCCTCGACGACGTCGTCTTCGTCGGTCGGCCGGCGTTCGGCCAGGAGGGCTCGACGGTGGGTCTGTTCCGGCTGGAGCCGGACGGCAAGCACGCGGCGCGGGTGCAGGTGAAACTCGGCCGGGCGTCGGTGAACGCGATCGAGGTCGTGCAGGGGCTTAAACCCGGCGACGAGGTGATCCTGTCCGATACGTCGCGATGGGACGAGGCCGGGAGAATTCGCCTCGACTGAGGCGGGAGGACGACGATGAGTACGGGGAACCAAACGCTGATCCGCATGACCGGCCTGGGCAAGGTGTTCCTGACCGACGAGGTCGAGACCCACGCGCTGGCCGACGTGCACCTCGAGATCGAGCGGGGGGAGTACGTGGCGATCGCCGGGCCGTCGGGGTGCGGCAAGTCCACACTGCTCTCGATCATGGGGCTGCTGGACACGCCGACGAGCGGGCAGTACGCGATCGGCGACTCGCCGGCCGACGCCCTCTCGCCCCGCGAACGGGCGAAGCTGCGCAACCTGACGATCGGGTTCGTCTTCCAGAACTTCAACCTGATCGGCGACCTCACCGTGGCCGAGAACGTCGCGCTGCCGCTCGTGTACCGCGACATGCGCCCGGCGATGCGCAAGGAGTGGGTGCGCGAGGCGCTCGCCAAGGTGGGGATGGAACACCGCGCCAACCACTTCCCGGCGCAGCTCTCGGGCGGCCAACAGCAGCGGGTCGCGGTGGCCCGCGCGCTGGTCGGGAGGCCGCTCGTCATGCTCGCCGACGAACCGACCGGCAACCTCGACTCGCGCAACGGCGACGCGGTGATGGCGCTCCTCGCCGAGCTGCACGCGGGCGGCGCCACGATCTGCATGGTCACCCACGACCCGCGCTACGCGGACCGCGCGCAGCGCACCGTACACCTGTTCGACGGCCGCGTCGTCGACGAGAGCGTCGCCGAATTGACGGCGTGAGGTGGAGGCGGCGATGGACACGCTCAGGAACGACCTGCGCCTGGCGCTGCGGTCGCTCGCGAAGCACCCCGGCTTCGCCGCCTCCGTGATCCTCACGCTGGCGCTGGGCATCGGCGCGACCACCGGGGTGTTCAGCGCGGCGCACGCGGTGCTCCTTGCCTCGGTGCCGTACCCGGACCCCGACCGGTTGGCCCTTGCCCGCCGCACCCAGGACGGGGAGGTCGGCAACTTGGTCTCGATGCTCGACTACCTCGACTACCGCGAGCAGGCCGGCAGCTTCTCCTCCCTCGCCACCGTGCGGTTCGGCCCCGACCGGATGAACTCCAGCGGCGGCACCCGCCCGGAGCGGGTCAACGCGCTGACCGTCTCGTTCAACCTTTTCTCGACACTCGGCGTGGCGCCGGTCCTCGGCCGCACGTTCACCGCCGAGGAGGGAGCGCCGGCGCCGACCGTGGCGGCCGGCACCCGGGGGCGGGCGGCGGTCCCGCCCGTGGCGCTGATCTCGCACGGGTACTGGCACCGCCGTTTCGGGGGCGTGCCCGACGTCCTCGGCCGGACGCTGACGCTGATGGGCGAGCCGGTGACGGTGATCGGCGTCATGCCGGAGGGGTTCCGCTTCCTCTCCGACGCCGACGTCTGGCTGCCGATGCGGCGCGCCGCGGACGACGAGCGCCGCTACCACAACTGGTACGTGGTCGGGCGGCTCCGGCCGGGCGTGACGTTCGCCCAGGCGCAGGCCGAGGTCGACGCGATCTCGGCCAGGCTCGCCGCCCTCTACCCGGACTCGAACACCGGCAAGGGCCTGCACCTCGACCGGCTGCACGAGGCGCTGGTCGAGACGCTGCGGCCGCAGGTCTTGCTGATCATGACGGCGGTGGCGGTGATGCTGCTGATCGCGTGCGGCAACGTGGCGGGCCTCGTGCTCGCGCGCGGCGTCACCCGGCGCGCCGAGATCGCGACGCGCGTCGCCCTCGGCGCCTCGCGCGCCAAACTCGTCCGCCAGCTCGTCACCGAAACGGTCGTGCTCGCGCTCCTTGGCGGCGCCGCCGGTCTCGTGGTCGCCGCCGCCGTGCAGCGCGTGCTCCCGGCGCTGCTCGACCTCGGCGCTCTCGGCATCACCGCGCTCCGTTTCGACGCGCGCGTGGTCGGCTTCGCACTCCTGGTGTCGCTCCTGACCGGCACCGGGGTCGGCATCGTGCCGGCGCTGCGGAGCACCTCCGTCGCGGTGGTCGAGGAGCTCAAGGGCGCGACGCGCACGTCGACGTCGGGGTCGGGTGCACGTCTAAGCATGGTTCTGGTCGGGGCACAGGTGGCGCTGTCGCTCGTCCTCCTCGTCGGATCCTCGCTTCTGGTCCGCAGCTTCGCGAGGCTGGTCGCGGCCGACCTGGGCTTCGAGCCCGACAGGCTGCTCGCCGCGACGTTCGTGCTGCCGCCGCAGAAGTACCCGACCGGCGAGACGCGCGCCCGGTTCTACGAGGGACTGCTCGCCGACATCCGGGCCCTTCCCGGCGTGACGGCGGCTGGCATGGTCGACCGGCTCCCGTTCCTCGCGCGCTACGGCGACGTCGGCGTCTGGACCCCGGAGCGTCCGCCGGCGACGCGGGTCTCGTCCACCTCGCTTTCGGCCTACTACCGGCGTACCCTGCCGGGGTACTTCGCGGCGATGCGGATGCCGCTCCTCGCCGGACGCGACGTTGCGGGGAGCGACCGGACGGGCGCCCCGCCGGTCCTGGTCATCAACCAGACGATGGCAAAGGCGCTGTACCGCAACGAGAGCCCAATCGGCCGCAAGGTCGTGGCCGACTGGGTGGGCGCGCCGGCGCCGGTCGTCTTCGAGGTCGTCGGCATCGTGGCGGACGCCCGCATCAACGAGGTGGGGGAGGCGCCGTACCCGACGATGTACGCCTCCTTCTCCCAGTTCCCTTCGGCCAGGCTGTCGCTCGCGATCCGCAGCGGCGGGGAGATGGCGGCGCTCACCTCCTCGCTGCGCGATGTGGTGGGCCGCCACGACGCCGACATCCCGGTCGAGGAGCTCGCGACCATGAAGGGCGCGATCCGCGCCTCGACCATGGCGCAACAGACGCTCGCCACGACCGTCTCGGCGTTTTCGCTGGTCGCGCTGCTGCTGGCCGCGGTCGGGCTGTTCGGCGTCCTCGCCTACCAGGTCAACCAGCGCCGCCACGAGATCGGCATCCGCATGGCGTTGGGGGCGCAGCGGGGCGACATCCTCGCCGCCGTCCTCCGCTCCGGCCTGCTGACGGCGGGGGCCGGCGTGGTGGCCGGCGTCGTCGCGGCCCTCGCGGTGACCCGCCTGATGAGCAGCCTGCTCTACGCGGTGGCGCCGACCGACCCCGCGAGCTTCGTCATGGCCGCCGGTTGCCTGCTCGTCGTGGCGGGCGCCGCGTGCCTGGTGCCGGCGCTGCGCGCCCTCTCGGTCGAGCCGGTGCAGGCGCTGCGGTATGAGTAGGCCGGCCGCGGGCCAACGGGGCTGCGAACGCGGGCGGCGGCGCGTAGAATGAACGGAAAGCGATGGAAGGCAAGAGGCGCGACCCCCCCCCGCATCTTGATCGCCGACGACCAGGCTGACGTGCTGGAGTCGCTACGGCTGCTGCTCAAGCCCGCGGGGTACGTGCTCACGGCGGTGCGGACGCCTGCCGAGGCCGCCGCGGCGGCCGGCGCCCAGGAACTCGACGCGGCGCTCATCGACCTCAACTACGCGCGCGACACTACGTCCGGCGCCGAGGGGCTCGACCTCCTCACACGCCTGCAGGCGCTCGACCCCACGCTGCCGGTGGTGGTGATGACGGCGTGGGGCAACGTCGACCTCGCCGTCGACGCGATGCGCCGCGGCGCCCGCGACTTCGTGCAGAAGCCGTGGGAGAACGAGCGGTTGCTGGCGATCCTCCGCACCCAGGTCGAGCTGGCGGGGGCGCTGCGGCGCGGACACCGCCTGGAGGCGGAGAACCGCCTGCTGCGGGCCGACAGCACCGGCCCGGAGTTGATCGCCACGTCGCCGGCGATGGGGCCGGTGTGCGAGCTCATCGAGCGCGTCGCTCCCTCCGACGCGAACGTCCTCATCACCGGGGAGCACGGCACCGGCAAGGAGGTGGTCGCGCGCGCGATCCACGCCCGCTCCTCGCGCTCGGGGCGGGCCCTGGTCGCGGTCAACGTCGGCGGGCTCTCCGAGGGCGTGTTCGCCAGCGAGCTGTTCGGCCACGTCAAGGGCGCGTTCACCGACGCCAAAAACAGCCGCGTCGGGCGCTTCGAGACGGCCGACGGCGGCACGCTCTTTCTCGACGAGATCGCAAACGTCCCGCTGGCGCAGCAGGCCAAGCTGCTGCGCGTGCTCGAGACCGGCGAGCTGGAGACGGTCGGGTCATCGCGCACCAAGCGCGTCGACGTCCGCATCCTCTCGGCGACCAACGCCGACCTGGGCGCCGAGGTCGCCGCCGGCGCGTTCCGCGAGGACCTGATGTTCCGCCTCAACACCGTCGAGGTCAGCCTGCCGCCGCTGCGCGAACGCGGGGAGGACATCGCCGTGCTGGCGATGCACTTCCTCGGGCGCTTTGCGCGGCGCTACCGAAAGGAGATCGCCGGTTTCGACGGCGCCGCGGCCGAGGCGCTGCGCACCCACCGCTGGCCGGGAAACGTGCGCGAGCTCGCCCACGTGGTCGAGCGCGCGGTGCTGATGACCTCCGGGCCGCAGATCCACGCCGCCGACCTCGGCCTCGCCGCGGCCGCCGGGACCGGTGCCACGCTCGAGGAGATGAGCCTCGAGGACGTCGAGAAGATCCTGGTCGAGAAGGCGCTGAAGCGGTTCGGCGGCAACGTCAGCCGCGCCGCCGAGGCGCTCGGGCTGTCGCGCGGCGCGCTGTACCGGCGCATCGAGAAGTACGCCCTATGATCCGGATGCGGTCCGAGCGCAAGCTGCTGGCGCTCGCGCTCGCGGGGGGCGCCCCCGCTCTGGCGCTGTGCGCGGCGCTGACCGCCGGCGTGCCGCGCTCGCGCCCGTCGCAGTGGAGCCTCGCCGTCGCCGCGGCGGCGGTCTGGGCCGCCTCCGCCCTGGCGCTGAGGCGGAGCACGGCGTTCCGCCTGCGCACGCTCTCCAACCACCTCGCCGCGCTGCGCGAGGGCGACTACTCCTTCCGGGTCCGGGGGGGCGGTCGCAACGACTCGTTCGGCGAGCTCGTGCTCGAGCTCAACCAGCTCGCCCAGACGCTGCGCGACGAGCGCTTCGGTGACGTGGAGTCCACGGCGCTGCTCGGCAAGGTGATGGCGGAGATCGACGTCGCGGTCCTCGCCTTCGATCCCGACCGGCGACTCACCCTCGCGAACCGGGCCGCCGCCCGACTGCTCGGCGGCGCGCCGGAGTCGCTGCTCGGGCGCGGCGTCGAGGAACTCGGACTCGCGGGGTGCATGGAGGGGCCTGCGGCCCACTCGGTGAACGTCCCGCTCGGCTCCGGGGCGGAACGCTGGGAGCTGCGGCGCGGCACGTTCCGCCAAGGCGGCCGGCAGCACCAGCTGCTCGTGCTCTCCGATGTCTCCCGCGCCCTGCGCGCGGAGGAGGTCGCGGCGTGGCAGCGGTTGATCCGCGTGCTCGGCCACGAACTGCGGAACTCCCTCACGCCGATCATCTCGATCGCCGGCAGCCTGGAGTCGCTGCTCGCGAGCGCCGAGCTTCCTTCCGACTGGAGGGCGGACGCGCGCGGCGGGCTGAAGGTGATCGCGAACCGCGCCGAGTCGCTCAACCGCCTGATGAGCTCGTACGCCCGCCTGGCCCGGCTGCCGAAGCCGCGGCTCGGCGAGGTGGACGTCGGGGAGTGGGTGCGGCGGGTGGCGAGTCTGGAGACGAGGCTGGCGGTGGCGGTGGAGGAAGGCCCGCCGGCGCGCCTGCGCGCCGATGCGGACCAGCTCGACCAGCTCCTCATCAACCTCGTGCGCAACGCGGCCGACGCCGCCGTGGACGCCGGCGGCGGGGTCCGGGTCGGGTGGGGCGAGCGGGGTGGAGCGGTGGAGGTGCGGGTGGACGACGACGGGCCCGGCCTCGCGAGCGACGCGAACCTCTTCGTCCCGTTCTTCACGACGAAGCCGGGGGGGACGGGGATCGGCCTCGCGCTCTGCCGCCAGATCGCCGAGGCGCACGGGGGCAGCGTCGCGCTCGCGAACCGGGAGGGGGCGAGAGGATGCCGCGCGGTCGTCCGTCTGCCGCGCTGACCGGCCGCTGGCGCGAGCCGTCGAGGCCGGCTCCGGCGGTGGGAGGGGAACGGCGATGAGAGGGACGCCGCGGGCAGTGATCCTCGCTTGTGCGGCGATCGTCTCGGGCCTCGTCGGAGCGACCGCGACGCCGCGCCCGGCCGGCGCCGCGGCAGACCCGGGGCGGCCGGCGTCGGCGACGGTGCCGTACACGCTCGACCACAACCGGATGATCGTCGACGTTGAGTTCGTCCGGCGCGACGGGACGATCCGGACGGCCCGCGCCTGGGTGGACACCGGCAACCCCGACCTTCTTCTCGCCGAGACGCTCGCGCGCGACCTCGGCCTCGCGCCGCCGGGCGCCGGCGCCGGCCCGGACGCGGGGACGGCCCCCTTACCGGCGCCGCCGATGCGCCTGGGCGGCGTGCCGCTGGCGACGGACGGCGTCACGACGCGCATCCGGCCCGGCCCGCGCGTGATGCCCGGCGTCCCGGCGGAGGCCAACCTGCCGGCGAGCGCCCTGCGCCGCGGCCGCGTCGTGTTCGACTATCCGGCGCGCGGGCTGACGTTCGCGACGGCGGGCGGGCCGCGGCCGCGCGGCGTCCCGGTGTCGTGCCGCGTCAACGCCGCGACCGGGCTCGTCCAGGTCGCCGCGACGATCGCGGGCGAGACCGTCGAGCTGGCGATCGACAACGGCTCGGCCGGGACCTGGGTCTCACGCCGGCTCACCGCCGCGTGGCACGCCCGCCACCCCGAGTGGCCGCAGGTGACCGGCGCCGTCGGGGCGGCGAACTTCTTCGGCTTCCCGTTCGAGGCCGGGGGCGACCTGGTGCGAGTTCCCCTGATCGAGGTCGGACCGGTCCGGCTCGCAGGCGTCGGGGCGCTCGGTCTCGACCAGAGCCTGTTCGACTGGTACTCGGGGAAGACGGCCGCCCCGGTCGCCGGCTTCATCGGCGCAAACGCGCTGCTGGGAGTGCGGCTCGAGGTGGACTTCGCGCGCTCGCTGACCTACTGGGAGGCAGGGCCGACGCCGCCTGCCGGCGACTTCGACACCGTCGGCGTGACGCTCCGCCCGGAGCCCGGCGGCGGGTACACGATCGCGGGCGTCGTCACGAAGGACGGTCGCGCAGTTGTCGACGGGGTGCAAGCGGGCGACGCCCTGGTGAGCGTGGACGGGCTCGAGGTGGCGAACGCGACGATGGGCCGTGTCGTGGCGGCGCTGCGCGGGCGGCCGGGAACGCGCCGCACACTCCTCGTCGAGCGCGCGGGAGTCCGCACCGCGGTCACCGCGACGGTCGTCAGTCTGCCGTAGGGTCGCACTGGCGAGGCGCCGAAGGCCAACCTCCACTCCAGGTTTCTGGCCCAGCCGACGCGGTTCCTGAGAGAAAAATCGGTCCACCCCGCTGCCCACAGGGTGGACCAAAGGAAGAAGGATGAAGCGCGTCGGGTCTGGACGATCCAGCCCTGCACCGCCACGATCGGCCGCGCCCGCGCGGCCGTCCTTCCGGGCGGCGTCAATCCGCATTCCGGCGGCGTTGAAGTTCGCTTGAACCCGGCTCGGCCTCATTGAGGCTCCCCTCCGCCCGCGCCGAGCCGGCCCGCGGACGCTTGAATCCGGGCGCAAGCCGAAGGCAACGCGGACGCAACAACCTCCGTCGCGCCGCTGACGAACGTGCGGGTGATGGCGGATGGCACACGGCAGGAGGTCGCCCGAAGGCGTCACGCCTCGTCGCCCACGGGGCAAGCGCGCCGCCGCGACGTGGCGCACCGGTCGCTCCGTGGGAGCTTCCGTCGGGATCCGCCCGGGCGGGGGAGCGCGGGCGGGCGCCTCCGCGCGGCCTTCCTCGGTGTGACGATCGCGGTGCTCGCCGGGTCCGCGACGGCGCAGGTCGAGCTCGCCGATGCCGGCGGGGCGACGGCGAGCCCGGCGAGCGCCGCCGCCCCCTCGGGGCGGGCGAGTGCGCCGCCGGCGGAACACGAACGCGCGCGGGCGGGCGCGGGTGGGCCCGACCTCGGCGAAGCGGTGTCGCCGGCGCTCCGATTCCGAGTGGCGGAGGCGTACCGCCTCGCGGTGACCGCGGTGCGAACCCGACCGGCGTGCGATGCGCTGTTCTTCAGGCTCGGGGCGGCCGGCGAGGAGAAGCTGGCTGCGACGCTCTACCGCGGCGGCGGCGACGTCGGCGCCTGCCTGCGGCCGGTGCCGGCGTTCACCTGCGTCGGTTGCCGGCAGACGGTCGTCTGCCCGTCGTTCTCGAGGCTGAGCTGCGCCGGCGGTGCGGCGATCCTGATCCACGAGGCGCTCCACTTCGCCGGGCTGCCCGAGCGGCCGGTGCAGCCCGGCGCCATGAGCGCGGCGGAGATCACGGCGATCGTGCGGCGGAGCTGCAGCCTCTAGCTAGCGGTCGCCCGCCCCTGTCCCCGGAGCCGCGCCGTGTGTCCGCACCTTTTCGGTCTCCCGGATCGCGCTGCGCAGGAACCCGCGCTCGAAGTAGTTGCGGCTCGAGGTGAGGAGGGCTCGCAAGGCTGCGACCCGGACCTCGACGAGGGTCGCGTCGGCCGGATCCGCCGTGAGCCCGGCCCGGGTGAGCCGGAGCGCCAGGACGGGGTCGCCGCCGGCGACCAGCGCCCGCGCCCGCTCCGCGACGGCCGGGCCGCCGGCGAGCGCCGCGAGCTCGGCCGTCGCCGCGGCCTCCGGCAGCGGGTAGAGGTTCTCGACGTCGCCGTCGAACCACCCCGCCTGCGCCTCGTAGATACCCCGCACCGACCACGACACCCGGCCGAACGCCTCCGGGAGCGCGAGCCTCTCCGGGAGCGCGGTGTCGCGCATCAGCGTGTGGACGTCCGTTCCGTCGCGGATGCCGCGCATCACGGCGTCGTGGACCCAGGCGATCGCGTCGCGGTAGGAGGTCAGGCGCCGGTGGACGGTCTCGCGGCCGAACAGCGGTTCCTCGTGACCGGGGAGGAGGAGTTCGGGCTCCAGCGCGATGACCGTGTCGAGCGCCCGTATGTACTCCAGCGCCGAGCGCGTCGGCCCGCCGCGCGGGGTCGAGAGGTTCGGGAACGACGAGTAAAACATGTCGGCGACGAACGCGGCGCGCAGCGACGGCACCCAGACGACCGCCGTGTCCGGCGTCTCGCTCGGGGCGTGAATGAGCTCGACGCGGACGCCGCCCGGCGCGAAGTCGTAGCGCTGGTCGAAGAGGACGGTCGCCTCGACCGGGGTGGGGAGCTGCGATGGCGGAGTCGGACCCGTCTCGCCCGTGACTGCGGCGCTCCGCCTCCCCAGCAGCGGCGCGATCGCGTCCTGCTCCGCGAGCAGCTCCGCGTGGCGCCGCTGCGCGATGACCGGCACCTCGCGGCCGCCGGTCCACGCCACGATCCCGGAGCGGTGGTCGGGGTGTCCGTGGGTGAGGACGACCGCGAGCAGCGACCGCGCGCCGTGCAGCCGCCGCAGCGGCGCGTCGGGGTCGTGCGCGCCGCCCGGGTCGACGACGACGTCGCCGGCGGGTGTGCGCAACACGTAGGTGTTGCACGCGCCCTCCTCGCGCAGGATCTCCGGCGTGACCTCGAACGTCCGCCGCCACGCGGCTGCGAACCACGCCTGGAGGGCGGGGCTGGCCGGGAGCGGCGGCGTCGGCCGGCGCTGGCGCCACACCGTGTCGAGGATCACGCACGGGACGCCGTCGAGACGGGCGATGCGCCGCGCCTCCGGGAGGCGCTGGTGGAGGGCGAGCGGGTAGCCGTGATCGAGCGGCAGCCAGCGCCTCTCCGCGGCGGTGGTGGAGGCGAGGAGGACCGCGCTGAGCGCCGCCTGATGCAGGAAGAGACGGTGGAGCGGGTCGGCGGCGTGCGCCGCGAGGAAGGCATGGTCGCGAGCCAGCGTCGAGAGCGCTGCGGCCCAGCGGGGGCCGATGTCGCGACCGAGGCGCCAGGCGATCACCTGGCAGTTGACGTAGAAGCGCACCTGCTTGCCGTCGACCGCGGTCTCGACCGGCGGCACGGCCTCCGGATCCGCCCCGCCGGCGCGGTAGACCCCCCGCCAGTAGGCGTCCACCGGCGCTTCCGGCGGCTGGCCGACGGCGTTGACCAGGTGGACCGGGCGGAGGGCGACGGTCGCGCGCCCGTCGAGGTCGAGGAGGCGCGGCGGGGCGAGCACGACGGTCTCGGGGTCGAGCCACGCCAGCGTGCCGGGCCGGCCGGCGAGCGCCCTTTCGACCTGGGCGGCCGCGTAGGCCTTGGCCGCGAGCGGCAGCTGCCGAGCGGCGGGGTCGATCTCGAGCGGGAGCAGGTGCACGCCGAGTCCGCGCAGGTCGCCGGTGGGGACGTGGTCGGCGTCGTCGACCACGACGTAGATCGGCGCGTTGCGGTACGGCCCAGCGAAGCGGCGGACGCTGGCGATCAACGCCTCGGCGTGGCGAGCGTTCTCCAGCCCGGTGACGATCGTCGCGAACGTCACCGGGCCGGAGGCGGCGAGGCTCGCCGTCGCGGCGAGCGCGGCGGCAGCGCCGGCGACCAGCGGCGCGGATCGAAGACGGAGGCGTCGCGAGGGCGGCATCGGTGAGATCTCCTTTCGTGTTGATACGGAAGGTGGGGTGCGCGGTTTGCGACTCGTCACGGCCTGGGCCGCGGCCACAGGCGCGCGGCCGTCTCCCGTGCCGGCGGGCAGCGGGCCGCTCGGTTGGAGCGCACGCGGGAAACCTCCGCCGGCGCGTCGTCGTAGACCGAGACAGTCATGGCGACTTTGTCGGACTCCGTTTCCCGCAGCGGCCTTCGGATCGGCGACTGGGTGGTGCGCCCCGACCTCAACCAGCTCTCCCGCGGCGACGCCGTCACCCGCCTGCGGCCGAAGGTGATGGACGTCCTCGCGTTCCTCGCCGCCCGTCCGGGCGAGGTGATCGGCAAGGACGAGATCCTCGACGCGGTCTGGGCGAAGAAGTTCCTCGGCGACTCGGCGCTCGCCCGCGCCGTGTTCGAGCTGCGCGAGGTGCTCGGGGACGACCCCCAGCACCCGGCGTACATCGAGACGATCCCCAAGCGCGGGTATCGCCTGGTCGCGCCGGTCGAGCCCTGCCAGGCGACGGCGGAAGCGCCCGCGGCCGGTGTCCGCCGGCGTGGCGCCCGGCGGCCGGCGGTCGTCGCGACCGCGGTCGCGCTGCTGCTCGTCGCGGCGGTCGTGGCGCTCGCGATGGCCGGGCGGCGCGGCTCGAGCGCCGTGCCGCGCCCGCCGGCCCGGATCGTGGCGCTCCCGTTCGAGAACCTCGGCGCTCCCTCGGACGCCTACTTCGCGGCCGGGGTCACGGACGAGATCGCCGGCCGGCTCGTGGCGGTTCCCGAGATCGTCGTCATCTCGCCCAGCAGCGCGGCGCGTGCGGCCGGGTCGAGGCCGAGCCCGGACGAAGTCGGCCGCGAGCTGGGCGTCGACTACGTGCTCGGCGGTACCGTCCGTTGGGAGCGGGGCGGCGGACAGGAGCGGGTCCGGGTCACGCCGAAGCTGGTCCGCGTTTCGGACCGCACCCAGGTCTGGGCCGCGGTCTACGATCGCGTCCCGGCCGACATCTTCTCCATCCAGTCCGAGATCGCCCGGAGGGTGATCACGGAGATCGGCGTTGCGGTCAACGGGAGGGCGGGCGCCCTCTCGGGGCAGCGCCCGACCGCGAGCCTCGAGGCGTACGACGCGTTCCTCCGCGGCAACTACCACGCGGCCACGATCTACCGCTCGGAGGCGGACCTCCGCCTCGGGCTGCAGATGTACGAACGTGCGACGGAGCTCGACCCGTCGTTCGCGACGGCGTGGAGCGCGACCGCCAGGGTGCGGGCGATCCTCTTCCACCTCGGGTTCGACCGCCACGAGCGCTCCCGCGCCGAGGGCCGGCGCGCGCTCGACCGGGCGCTGGGCCTCGACGCCGGCGCGGCCCGGGTGCACCTCGACGCCGGCTCCTTCTACTACTGGTGCGAGCGCGACTACGAGCGGGCGCTCGACGAGTTCAGCCTCGCACGCAGCACCGGCGGGGACTCGGCGTCGCTGCGCTCGGCCGAGGGCTTCGTGTTCCGGCGCCAGGGGCGTTGGCAGGATGCGCTGCGCAGCTTCGAGGCCGCCGCGGCGCTCGACCCGCGCGGCTGGGAGGTCGCCCGCGAGCTCGGGATTACGAGCCTGTACCTGCGCCGCTACGCCGACGCCGAGCGTCACCTCCAGCGCGCGATCGCGCTGGCGCCCGACGAGCCGGAGCCGTACGGGACGCTCGCCGAGACATACTGGGGTTGGAGGGGCGACACCAAGGCGGCGGGCGCGGTTCTCGCGGTGATGCCGCGGCCGCGCGAGGCCCGCCAGGCGTGGTGGCTGTTCTGGCAGAGGGTGTACGAGGGCAGCCCGGAGCTCGCGCTCGCCGACGTCAGACGGGGGGCGTTCGAAGTCATCGACGGCTCCGAGAACTGGGGGTCGAGGAGACTGCTGGCGGCGCGGGCGTTGTGGATGCTCGGTCGCACCGGCGAGGCGGGGGCCGAGTTCGGTGCGGTGCGGCGGGAGCTGGAGCCGCTCATCGCCGAGAGACCGGACGACTTCACGTTGCACTCGACGCTCGGGCTGTGCTTGGCCGGGCAGGGCCGCAGGGACGAGGCGATCCGCGAGGGGCGGCGGGCCGTCGAGCTGGTCACGTCGCGAGGGGACCGGGTTGCCGCGCCGACGACCGTGATCATGCTTGCCGAGATCTACGCGCTGGCCGGCGAGCCGCAAGCGGCGTGCGCCCAACTCGGGGCGGCGCTCCGGATGCCGGGCGTGCTGTCGCCGGCGCGGCTGCGGCTCGACCCGGTCTGGGCTTCGCTGCGGTCGCGACCGTGCTTCGCGGCGCTCGCCGCGGCGCCGGAAGGCGACGTCGGAACCCGCAGTCGCAGCTGAGGCCGGCCGGTCCGGCGCGCGGTGAGGGAAGAGGGGCGGCCCCGTGCGGGGCCGCCCCGTACCGCGTGAGGCGGATCGGCTAGAAGGAGAAGACGACACTGGAGTGGATGTAGCGTCCGTAAGGGTCGTAGGTGCCGTAGAAGCCGGTGCCGTAGTCGTTCGGCGTCATCCCGGCCCCGAGCGGCGGTTCCTTGTCCGCGATGTTGTTGACGCCGAGCGAGAGCTGAACGTGCTGGCCCAGCTTGTACGCGACGCCGAGGTCGACGTAGTGGTACGCGGGGAGGTGGTAAATCCGGTTGATCTTGTAGAGGGGGATCGTGGCCGGGTCGGAGAGCGCCGGGTTCGGGCTCGCGGCGTCGACCGTGACCGCGCCGACCATGCGCCAACCGAGGTTGAGAGCCCAGTTGCCGGTCTCGAGCGAGAGGCGGCCGAGGTGGCGCCACGACGGGTTGGGGACGCCGCACTGGTTGCCGAAGTAGCCGACGCAGTCGTACTGGTACAGGCCGGTGTCGATCTCCTGCTTGCGCATGTAGGAGCCGATGAGGTTGGCCCCGAGCAGGCTCTTGCCGATCGGCAGCGAGTAGGTGAGGTTGACGTCGACCCCCTGGGTGCGGAACTTGCCGATGTTCTGGTTCGTGGTGATCGTGTAGCCCTGCTGCGTCAGCCACAAGGTGCCCATCGCGTCGCGGTGGATCAGGGCGCAGAGCGCGGCGCTCCCGGTTGTGGCGCACTGCTTGAGGATGTCGTCGGCACCGAGCGCGCCGATCGTGTCCTTGATCTTGATGTCGTAGTAGTCGAACGCGGCGGTGAGGCCGGGGATCGCGGCCGGCGTGAGGACGACGCCGAACGTGGTCGTATCCGCGATCTCGGGTTGCAGGCCCGGGTTGCCGCCCCCAAGCGTGTTGTACTGCTGCGCCGGGTTGGCGAGCACGTGCCCGTACTGGGCCGCGCTGACGCCGGTGTAGGCGCACTGCTGCTGCGAGTACGAGGGGGTGGCGCCGGCGCACGGGTCGGTGCTGCCGCCGAGGCCGAGGCCTTGCGGCGCGAACAGCTCCTGCACGTTGGGGGCGCGGGTGGCTCGGTTGTAGCCGGCGCGGAGCTTGAAGTCGGCGGTCGGTGACCACTCCGCCTCGCCCTTGTAGGTCGAGTATCCGCCGCTGGTGTTGTAGTCGGAGTAGCGGTAGGCGAGGTCGAGGACGAGGTTCTTGGCGCCCCTGACGCCCTGCACCATGGGGACGCGCAGCTCGGTGAAAGCTTCCTTGACCGAGTAGCTGCCGTCCACCGGCAGCGTCGGTCCGCCGGACCCGGCGCCCAACGCCTCCTGGAACGGGTAATCGGGGTGGACGAAGAGAAACTCCTTGCGGTACTCGGCCCCGAGGGCGAACTGGATACCCTCGACGGCGCTCGGGACCACCCAGCCGTAGCCCTTGAGATCCGCGTTGACCTCGCCGTGCAGGACCTGGGTCTTGGTGCCGGAGTTGAGCACCTCGCGGAGCTGCAGGTAGTCGAGCGCCGCCTGGGTGACGCCCCCGGCCTTGAAGATGTTCCACGGCACGCAGCCGGCGTTGCCGGAACGGCAGTGCCAGGTGCTCGGGTCGTTGGGGTCGCCGTCGACGATGAGCGCGTCCTGGATCCGAGTCCAGTTGAGGTCGTTGGCGTACTCCTCGGGCGCCTTGACCTCGGCGTCGAGGCCGTACACGTCGTACCTCCAGACGCCGTTGATCTCGCCCTTGAGGCCGGCGACGAGGCGGAAGTCGGTGTGGGTCAGGCGCGAGTCGCGCGGGCCGCCCTCGACGTTGCGCCGCCCGATGTACAGCCCCGCCATATCGGTCGGGCCGTAGCCCGCATTGGCGCAGATCTTCTGGTACTGGTCGGCACTCAGCATCGGGTTGTCGCAGTTGATGTACGACGTATTGAAGAAGTCGCCGGAGGGCGCGATCTGGCCGTCGGTGTAGTCGTTCATCATCATCACCGAGAGGTAGCCCTTGAAGTGGCGGTTCCAGTCGTAGTTGACGAACCCGCCCGCCGTCCAGCGCTCGTCCGGCCGCTGCATCCAGTTGTACACCGCGTAGTTGAAGACGTCCTTCGCGGTCCAGTCCCGAAACGTGTTGCCGGCTCCGGCGGTGTCGAGCGTGTACGCGCCGCCGTCGTCGGTGTAGAACGTGCCCAGCGGCGAGGTGGCGGAGCCGCCGCACGCCGGACCGGTGGCGCCGAGCCCGAGGACCGAGCAGTTCGTGTAGTCGCGCCGGTTCTTCAGCAGGCCGGCGGTCTTGCGGTAGTCGATGTAGGCGGAGGCGTTGCCCTTGCCGTCGGCGAACTTGCCGCCCATCGCCACGTACGCGTCGAGCGAGCCGCCGTCCCACGCCTGTCCGGTCGGGGCCGTGAAGCCCTTCCTGGCGTTCATCGCGTCCCACGTCCGGTTGTCGTTGTTGTGCTCGTAGCCGCCGAACTGCACGCCTGCGCGCACGCCCTCGAAGTCGTTGTCGAGAATGAAGTTGACCACGCCGGCCACGGCGTCGGCGCCGTACACCGAGGAGGCGCCGCCGGTGAGGATGTCGACGCGCTTGACGAGGAACGCCGGGATGAAGTTGAGGTCGGGCGCGGTCGAGCGCGCATCGCCGGACGACATGCGCTTGCCGTCGATGAGGACGAGGGTGCGGACGGGGCCCAGGTAGCGGAGGTCGACGGTGGCCGTTCCGGAGGCGCCGTTCGACACGGTCGAGTTCTGCGCCGCGAACACCTGCGGCAGGGTCTGCATGAGGTCCTCGAGTCGGGTCGCGCCGCGGTAGGAAAGGTCCTCGACGTTCATCGTCGTGACCGGACTCATCGCCTCGAGCGTCGGGCGCGGGATCAGCGAGCCGGTGACCGTCACCTCCTCCTTGTACGAGCTGCGCATCTGGACCTGGAGCCGCGCGGTCGCCCCGGCCCCGACCGCGACGTTGGTCTCCTCCTGCGTGGTGAACCCGGGGAGCGTGAAGGTGATCGTGTAACTCCCCGGCGGCAGGCCGGGGATCCTGAACGTGCCGTCCACCTCGCTCGCCATCACCCTGGGCTGACCCAGCGCAGGCGAGCGTACCTCGATGGTGACCCCCGGCAGCGCGGCCTTCGCCTCGTCGACGATCGTTCCCTCGATGCTGCCCGTCGCCTGAGCGAAGGCCCCGGCAGCGACGAACAGCGCCGCGACCACGGCGAGCATGAGTCTGACGTACCGCATACAGCCTCCCTTGCGTAAGCTGTCCCTGTTCGACGGTTGGCTCGGCGTGCGGGTGGCGCGGGCGCGGGGCCTCGGGGGAGGTTCGCCGCTGGCGCGGGCGCGGACGTCGCTGCGCCGGCGGCCGCCCTGAGGAGCTCCGCATTCGGCTCCGACAGGGACGGGCCGGTCGCGCCGAGATGCACCCGAGTTGTGGCTGAGCCCCTGGCCGCGGCCAGGGGTGCTCGGAGAGAACCCCCTCACTCGGACTCGCGCCAGGGCAGTGGGGCGAACCTGCCGAAGCTCAAGCAATCCGTTTGCCAGCGTGGGCCTCGGTCTCATGACCGGCTACGTGGGGAAATGTACGGTCGCTCGAACGACGTGTCCGGCGGATCGGACGTTCCCAGGCACCACCACCCCGGGGACCGGGCACCGGCGCCCTCGTGTCCGGTCCGGCGGGTCGTTTCGGACCGGGGCCGGTCTCTGCGAGAATCGGCCTGGCGGGGGAGGTGCGGCGTGGCGGCGATCGAGCCCGACATCACGATCGAGGAGCTGTTGCGGCAGCGGCCCGAAGCGTCGGCGATTCTTCGGCGCTTCGGCATCGTCTGCATCCAGTGCGGCGAGCCGGTGTGGGGCACGCTGCGGGAGGTCGCGGCGGAGAAGGGGATCCACGACCTCACCGAGGTCCTCGCGGCGCTCGCGGCGGCGCGCGGCTGAGCGGCGCGACGACCGGCGGCTACTTGGCGAAGAACCAGGCCGCGACGGCGAGGCCGACGAGGATCACGAACCCCCGGATGTAGCGCTGGTCGACGCGCTTGGCGGCGCGCGCGCCGACCCAGCCGCCGAGGATCGCGCCCACCGCCATCAGGGCGGCAAGGTGCCAGACGACCAACCCCTTGATCGCGAAGAAGACGAACGCGATCACGTTGACGAGCGTGCCGAGGATCGCCTTGAGGGCGTTCATGCGGTGGATGTCGCGCAGCCCCATCACGGAGAGCGAGCCGAGCATCAGGATGCCGATGCCGGCGCCGAAGTAGCCGCCGTAGGTTGCGACGAAGAGCTGGAAGAGGAACCCCCACACCTTGCCCCCGGTGGTGACGTGCTCCTCCGTGTGCGCCGCCACGCCGGTCCAGCGCGAGATGCGGTCGCGCAGCGCGAACAGCGCGGTCGCGAACAGCACGAGCCACGGCACGACCTCGTCGAACAGCGCCGGCGGCGTGATGACGAGGACGAACGCGCCGAGCAGCCCCCCGGCCATGCTCGGGAGCAGCAGCGTCAGCAGCAGGTCGCCGTGCAGCGGGGTGTCGCGGCGGTAGGCGACGGCGCTCGACAGCGTTCCCGGCCAGAGCGCCGCGGTGTTGGTGGCGTTGGCGAGGATCGCGGGCTCGCCGAACGCCACCAGCGAGGGGAAGGAGATCAGGCTGCCGCCGCCCGCCACCGAGTTGACGACGCCGGCGACGACGGCCGCGATGAAGAGTCCGAACAGGCCGAGCACACTCATCCGCGCATTGTCTCGCACTCCGGCGCGCGGCGGGACCGTCCGCGCCGGGGACGCATCGAAGCGTTGCGGATGCGACGCGATCCTGCGACGAAACAGTCAGTGTCGTATTGCGTACAATGAAGCAGGAAGTATTCCGTGTCCGATGTGGTCTTCTCACCACAGCGGAGTGGCAACCAACGTTCGAGGAGGTCACACCCATGCGCAAGTGGTTCGTCCTGGCTGTCCTGGCCGCCGTCGCGCTGCCCGCAGTGGCGGCGCAACCAGCAACCCAACCCGTCCCGCCGGCCGCGAAGGCGGCCGCACCCGCCGCGGCCGCCAACCCGTTCTTCGCCGAGTGGACGACGCCGTTCGGCGTCCCGCCGTTCGGCGAGATCCGGGTGGAGCACTACCTGCCCGCAATCAAGGAAGGGATCGCCCGCGAGCGCGCGGAGGTCGCCGCGATCGCGAAGAACCCGGAAGCGCCGACGTTCGCCAACACGGTGGCCGCGCTCGACGGCGTCGGCGAGTTCCTCGACCGAGTCGATGCCGTCTTCTACGGGCAGCTCTCGGCGGAGAGCAGCCCCCAGCTGCAGGCCGTGGCCAAGGAGGCGGCGCCGCTGCTTACCGCCCTGGGCGATGACATCAACCTCGACCCGGTGCTGTTCGCACGGGTCAAGGCGGTGTGGGAGAAGCGCGAAGCGCTCGGTCTGACCGGGGAACAGAAGAAGCTGGTGGACGATGCGTACCAGGACTTCGTGCGCGGCGGCGCCAACCTCGACGCCGCGGGCCAAGCACGCCTGCGGGCGATCAACAAGGAGCTGTCGCTCGAAGGCCTCAAGTTCGGCGACAACGTGCTGCGTGAGACCAACGCGTACCGTCTGGTGATCGACAAGCCGGCCGACCTGGCCGGCCTGCCGCCCGGCGTGGTGAACGCCGCCGCCGCGGCCGCCAAGGCGGCGAAGCTCGACGGCAAGTGGGTGTTCACCCTGCAGGCGCCGAGCATCTGGCCGTTCCTGCAGTACGCCGACAACCGCGAGCTGCGGCGCCAGATCCTGACCGCCTACACCACGCGTTGCGACCACGGCGACGCCAGCGACAACAAGGCAGTGCTGGCCAAGCTCGTGGCGCTGCGCGAGGAGAAGGCGAAGCTCCTCGGCTTCGCGACCTGGGCGAACTTCGTCCTCGACCGCAACATGGCGAAGACCCCGGACAAGGTCTACGGTCTGCTCGACCAGCTGTGGACGCCGGCGCTCGCCGTCGCCGGCCGGGAGGCCGCCGACCTGCAGGCGGCGATCGCGGCCGACGGCCAGGAGTTCAAACTCGAGCCGTGGGACTGGCGCTACTACTCCGAGAAGGTGAAGAAGGCGCGCTACGACTTCGACGAGGAGGCGCTGCGCCCGTACTTCAGGCTCGAGAACGTCCGCGACGGCGCCTTCTACGTCGCCAACAAGCTGTACGGCATCACGTTCACCGAGCGCCACGACATCCCCAAGTACCACCCCGAGGTGCGCACGTTCGAGGTCAAGGACGCCGACGGCTCGTTCCTCGGCGTGTTCATGACCGACTACCACCCGCGGCCGGGCAAGCGCGGCGGCGCGTGGAGCGGCCGCTACCGCGGGCAGTGGTTCAAGGACGGCAAGGACATCCGCCCGATCGTGGTCAACGTCTGCAACTTCTCGCGCCCGGCGGGCGACGCCCCGGCGCTGCTCTCGCTCGAGGAGGCGGAGACGCTCTTCCACGAGTTCGGGCACGGCCTGCACTCGCTGCTCTCCCGCGTCCACTACCACGGCGCGGCGCGAGTGCCGCGCGACTTCGTCGAGCTGCCGTCGCAGATCATGGAGAACTGGGTGCTCGAGCCCGAGGTGCTCAAGGTCTACGCCAAGCACTGGAAGACCGGTGAGGTGATCCCGGCCGAGCTCGTCGCCAAGGTGGAGCGGGCGCGCAAGTTCAACCAGGGGTTCGCAACGGTCGAGTACCTGGCGGCGTCGTACCTCGACATGGACTGGCACACGGTCACGGATGCCACGCCGCGCGACGCCACGGCGTTCGAGAACGCCGCGATGGCGAAGATCCACGAGCCGGCCGAGATCGTCGTCCGCTACCGCAGCCCCTACTTCAGCCACATCTTCGGGCCGGGCGGCGGCTACTCCGCCGGCTACTACAGCTACATCTGGGCCGAGGTGCTGGTTGCCGACGCGTTCCAGGCGTTTGCCGAGCGCGGGATCTTCGACCAGGCGACCGCGCGCTCGTTCCGCGCCAACATCCTCGAGCGCCCGGGCACCGGCGACGCGATGGAGGCGTACGTCCGCTTCCGCGGCCACGAGCCGAGCGTGCAGCCGCTGCTCGTCAAGCGCGGCCTCGCGCCGGAGCCGGCGACGGCGGGCCGGGAGTAGGCCGAGACCCTGGTTGGAGCGACGGCGGGGGCCGGGCAGCCCCCGCCGTCAGCCTCCGGTGGGGGCGGGTGGTACGATCGGCGCGCCGGAGTGGGAGCATCTGTCCGGCGGAGAGCGGGCCCAGGCCCGGATGAGTGTTCACGCCACACTTCCCGCCGTCCTGTTCATGATCGGCGCCCTGGTGGCCCTCGGCGTCGCGGCGGTGCTCTGGCCGCGACGCACGATGGCCGGCGCCAAGGACCTCATCGTCCTGGAGTTGGCGACGACCTGGTGGGCACTCGCCGCGAGCCTCGAGGCCGCGGTGTCTGACGCCCCGGCGAAGCTCCTGTTCTCGCAGCTCTCCTACCTCGGCGTGGTTAGCGTTCCCGTGCTGTTCCTCATTTTCGCACTGCACTACACGAGGCCGGGGCGCCCGATCGGGAGCGCCCGCATCGTCCTCCTCTGGGTCGTCCCGGTGCTCGCTCTGGGCCTCGCCGCCGCCAACGGGCGGCACGGGCTCATCTGGACCAACATCACGCCGAGCCCGATCCCGGGCACGTTCATCTACGAGCACGGCGCTGGGTTCTACGCCATGATCGCGTACCTTTACGCGGTCTCCCTGGTCGCAACGGCCTTGCTCGGTCGGGCACTCCTCCGCCTCCGCCACATCTACCGCTGGCAGGCGCTGGCGATCCTGCTCGCCGTTCCGCTGCCGCTTCTCGCCAACGTCCTTTACGTGGTGGGCGCGAGCCCGATCCGCTACTACGACGCCGCCCCGGCGGCGTTCGCGGTCTCCGGTCTGGCGTTCGCGGTCGGCATCTACTTCTTCCGTCTGTTTGACATCTTGCCGGTGGCGCACGACCGGGTGATCGAGAGCATGGGTGAGGGCGTCATCGTCGTCGATCTCCAGCGGCGCGTCGTCGAGTGCAACCCGGCGGCGCGGCGGCTGCTCGCCGACGCCGCACCGGAGCGGGTGGGGGATCTTGCTCGACCGCCGCTCAGGGGGTGGCTTGACGCCGCCGAGTCGGCCGTGGCCGGGGTGCGGCGGGAGGAGGCGCTGGACCGGGGTCGCACGGTGGCGGAGCTGAGCGCGGCCCGGCTCACCGACCGGAACGGACGCGCCACCGGGTGGCTCGTCATCCTCCACGACGTCACCGCGGCGAAGCTCAGCCAGCGCGACCTCTCCGTCGCTCAGGCGGCGCTCGCCGGGCGGGTCCGGGAGCTCGAGGACGCTCTCGCCCAGATCAAGACCCTCCGTGGGCTCCTGCCGATCTGCAGCTACTGCAAGCGTATCCGTACGGACGGCGACTACTGGCAACAGCTGGAGGGCTACATCTCCGAGCACTCCGACGCCCGGTTTTCGCACGGCATCTGCCCCGAGTGCTACGCGCAGAGAGTCCAGCCCCAACTCGACGCCCTCGCGGGTGGGCGTGGACCGGGCGAGCCCCGCGGTTGAACCGGGTGGCGGGGCCGCGCGCGGGCGCGGGTGGCAGGCGTGGGGGCCAGGTGTATCCTCGCCGCGGCCGAGTGCGTCCTCTACCTGAGAAGGCGCGCCTCCGGGGGGATGGCGCGGCCCGGCGAAGGCGAGGTGCAACCCATGAAGACGTCGATCCCGTCGTTGGTCCTGGCGGTCCTTCTCGCGCCCGCGGTGACGCGCGGCGCCGTGACCCCGGCGTCGCCGGCCGGCAGCCAGACGCTGCAGGCGATGAGCGGGGCGTTCGAGCAAGTGGCGCGGCAGGTGATGCCGTCGGTCGTGCAGGTGTTCGTCAACGGCTACGGGCTCGACCCGGACGCCGGCGACGTGCTCACCAAGCAGCAGGGGACGGCGTCGGGGACGATCGTGGACCCCGACGGGTACATCGTGACCAACGCCCACGTGGTGACGCGGGCGCGGCGGATCCAGGTGCTTCTGCCCACGGTGACCGGCGGCGGGCGCGGGCCGGCGCTCGCCCGGCCCGAGGGGATCAAGCGCGACGCCGAGATCGTCGGCGTCGACACCGCCACCGACCTGGCGCTGCTCAAAATCGACGCGCACGGTCTGCCGGCGCTCGAGCTGGGCAACTCCGACGCGCTGCGCCAGGGGGAGCTGGTGCTCGCGTTCGGCTCGCCGCTCGGCCTCGGCAACACCGTGACGATGGGCGTCGTCAGTGCGGTCGCGCGCCAGCTCAAGCCGGACGACATGCTGGCGTACGTCCAGACCGACGCGCCGATCAACCCCGGCAACTCCGGCGGCCCGCTGGTGGACGCGCGCGGCCAGGTCGTCGGCATCAACACGATGATCCTGACCCGCTCCGGCGGCAGCGAGGGGGTCGGCCTCGCCATCCCGAGCAACACCGTGCGCTACATCGTCTCCCAGCTGCGTGAGCACGGACGGGTGCGCCGCGGCGTGATCGGCATCCAGGTGCAGTCGGTGGGACCGGTGATGGCGGCGGCGCTCGGCATCCCGCAGTCGTGGGGCGTCATCGTCGCCGACATCGATCCCGACGGCCCGGCGGCCAAGGCGGGGCTGCAGATCGGGGACGTGATCGTGAGCGCGGACTCGCAGCCGGTGGGCGACGTGCGGCAGTTCGGCATCAACCTCTACCACCATCCTGCCGGCTCCACGGTCACGCTCGGCGTGCTGCGCGGCACCGGGACGGCCGAGATCAAGGTCGGCGTGATCGAGCGGCCGGAGGACCCCGACACCCTGATGGACATGGTGCGGCCCGAGCAGAACCTGGTGAGCCAGCTCGACGTCCTCGGCGTCACCGTGGACAAGAAACTGGCGGCCGCGCTGCAGCCGCTGCGCAAGCCGAGCGGCGTCCTGGTCGTGGCGATGTCCGCCGACGCGGCGCCGCCCGCCGACCGCTTCCGGCCGGGCGACGTCATCCACGCCGTCAACCGCACCGCCGTGACCTCGCTCGACGACCTGCGCAAGGCGGTGGCTGGCCTCAAGGACGGCGACCCGGTCGTGGTGCAGATCGAGCGCGACGGGACGCTCCGGTTCGTCGCGTTCGAGATCGACTGATACGAATTGGCCGTCGTTCGTGGGGGAATTCACGCCATCGCGAGGAGGCCCGCCGCAGGCGGGATAGAGCCTGCCCCGAGCGGGCGCACAGCGCACGCGTGGGGGAAGCGATCCCGTTCCCAGCCCAATGCCCACCGTCCTCGCCAGGGCACGGGACTGCTTCGTCCACCTCGCTGCGCTCGGTGTCCTCGCAGTGACGGGGTTCCTTTACGTCTGATCGCAACTCGGTATGAGCGGCGCGCGGGCCGGCGGCGTTACGCCGTCTCCGCGAGCAGCTCGG